>DATDON010000221.1:0-2802 GCA_035293225.1 Candidatus Manganitrophaceae bacterium | reverse complement strand
AAAGAGGGGCGCTCCATTCTCACCGAGATTGAGCTGAAAGAAAAGAAGAGGAGCGGAATCGAATCGCTCAAAATCCGGTACAACCAGGTCTTCGGCTATTACATCGAGGTCAGCGAGACCCATTTGAAGAAAATACCGGCCGATTATATTCGGAAGCAGACGCTCACCCGGGCGGAGCGTTTCACCACCCTTGAACTGAGGGAAATCGAAGAAAAAATCGTCGGAGCGGAAGAGGCGATGCAAACCTTGGAGGAAGAGGCCTTCGAGGAAATCCGCGCCAAGATCTCGCTTCAAACGGGCCGCGTTCAAAACATGGCCCGGACCCTCTCCCTGCTCGACCTGTTCTCCTCCTTGGCGGAAGCGGCCCATCAAAACAACTACTGCCGCCCGGAAATCAACGATCTTCTTTCGATCCGGATCGTGGAAGGAAGGCATCCGGTTCTGGAGCAGATGGGGAAAGAACCCTTCGTCCCGAACGACACCCTGCTCCAAGCGCCGGAACAGCGGCTGCTGATCTTGACCGGCCCCAATATGGCGGGTAAATCAACCTATATGCGCCAGGTCGCGTTGATCGTTCTGATGGCGCAAATGGGGAGTTTTGTCCCCGCGCGTGAAGCGACCATCGGCGTCGTCGACCAAATTTTTACCCGTGTCGGGGCGCAGGACGCCCTGTCGGAAGGGATGAGCACTTTTATGGTTGAAATGACCGAGATGGCCCAGATCCTTTCCCATGCGACGAAAAAGAGCTTGATCCTGCTGGATGAAATCGGCCGGGGGACGAGCACCTTCGACGGAATGAGCATCGCGTGGGCCATCGCCGAATATGTCCACTCCCGTCTCGGGGCCCGAACCCTCTTCGCCACCCATTACCATGAGCTGACCCGGCTCGCCTCTCTGAACGAAGGGATTCGCAATTATCACGTCTTGGTTCGGGAGTGGAACGAAGAGATTATCTTTTTAAGAAAAATCGTCGAGGGGGGCTCGGACAAAAGCTACGGCATCCAGGTCGCGCGACTGGCGGGCCTTCCCGTGCCCGTCCTGGAACGGGCCAAGGAAGTGTTGAAAGAGCTTGAAGAGAAATCGTGGTCGCCGGTCCTTTCTTCTCCCCCGCCGCAGCCCGATCTTTTTCTTTCTTTGTCCAGGCCGAGGAAAGATCCGACCATCGAAAAGCTTCAAAAATTAGATCCGCTTCGGCTGACCCCCCTTCAAGCCCTTCAGATCCTCACGGAGCTGACCGACCTCGCGAAAGAAGAGGGGCCGGGGGCCGGGGGCCAGGGGGCGGAAGTTCAGGGAAAAAAATCTTGAGATCAGATTTGATGGTTTCGTAAAAAGTCCGGGAAGGTATGATTACGTCATTCCCGTGAAAACGGGAATCCAGTCTTTTTAAGAAGTTGCAAGTGTCCTGGATACCCGCTTTCGCGGGAATGACAAAAAAAAGGCCAGGGACTTGCACATATCAGCGGTCATGCCCGCGCAAGCGGGTATCCAGTCCTTTCCAATCGGGTTGTTTCTATTATGAGACCTTTAATAAAATCGATTCATCACTCGCCGGTTCTTAAACCCGGCCCCCGGCCCCCGATTTGAATTGACTTCCTACTTATATTTTACTATGATTCCGAAAAACCGAGGAGAGACTATGACCCGAGTCGCCATCATCGGCGCCGGACAAGGGGGAACCGCCCTACTGGAAATCTTCGCTGAAGATCCTTCCGTTAAAGTGGTCGGAATCGCCGATAAGAATGACTCGGCCCCAGGCCTCAGGCTCGCCAGAAGCTTGAATATTCCGACAACCCGCGACTTTAAAACCCTCCTGAAAAAAAAGAGCGACATCATTTTCAATGTCACCGGCTCTCGCGCGCTCGATCGTGAGCTGGAGGCTCATAAGAAAATCGGCGTGGAGGTCATCGGCGGTCTGACGTCCAAACTCACGTGGGCGTTGATCGATGAAAAACGGAAAAACCAGAAAAAAGCCGAGGAACTTTTAAACGAATACTTATCCCTTTACAACCTCAGCTTGAAGCTATCGTCGAACGAAAATCTTTCAAAGCTTTACGCCACCGTGATCAATTACGCCGTCGACCTGACCCAAACCTCCGCCGGCAGCCTCGCGATGTTCGATGAAGAACGGGGGGAAATGATTTTGGTCGCGTCAAAAGGTTTTTCCAGAAAGTTTTCCCAAATACGCCGTTGGAAGATTAGAAGGGGGGGGCTGACCACGCGAATTCTGAATCAAAAAGATCCCTTTCTGATCGAAGATTTGAAAAAATATCCCAAGTTCGACAATCCCCTTTTCCGAACCGAAAAAATCCAGTCGCTGGCGGCGATCTCCCTCTGGAACGAGGGGAAGATTATGGGCATTCTCTACGTCGACGATTTCAAGCCCCGCGTTTTTTCCGAAAAAGAGATCTCCATCCTCTCCCTCATTTCGACCATCGCCGCCACCACGATCGCAAAAGCGAAAATTCTGGAGACCATCCGCCTGCTGGCGATCACGGACGAGTTGACCGGCCTTTTCAACCATCGGCATTTTCTGCAACAGCTCGGCGCCGAACTTTCCAGGACCAAGCGCTATGAACGCGCTCTCACCCTGGTAATGCTCGACATCGATCATTTCAAAAAATACAACGACACGCATGGGCATCTCAAAGGGAACGATGTTCTTCGGTCGCTGGGAGACATCATCAAACGCAATTGCCGCGAGACCGATATTCCGGCTAGGTATGGCGGAGAAGAGTTCACGATCATCATGCCTGAAACAGGCCGGCAAAAAGGGAAAATCCTCGCGGAACGGCTCAGAAAAGC
>DATDON010000220.1:0-3903 GCA_035293225.1 Candidatus Manganitrophaceae bacterium | reverse complement strand
CATTGCGATCAGAAAAGACCCCTCTTTCATCCGGTTTCCTTATTGAAGGTTCGCTTTCCACTCCGAGGACTTCATCAAAATTATAACATGCGCTCACAAATTTTAAAAAGAAAAAGCGGTCCGGCGATCTAAAATTGACTTTCTTCCATTTTTTACTTATGATCCTTCTGGTCTCATGAACGCGGCGTCCGGGCCGTTTGATCGGAAGGAGAGGGGAGAGCGTGAAGCAGAAACTTCGATTTTTATTCGCGCTCGTTCTTATTTTCGTGGCCGCCCTTTTTCTCAGCCGGGTTTACTTTTTTCTCAAGTACAGCGCAACCTTTTCAGGCGCCGATCTTTCTTCCATCGCTCTCTCATTCCTGAGAGGGACCCGATTCGACCTTTCAACCGCGTCCATCATGGCGAGCCCGTTCCTGGTCGCTCTCTTCCTCCCCATTCTCTCCAAAAATCGGCGCTACGTTCAGGCGGTTCTTTATTCGCTTCTGATTTGGTATGTTCTTCTTTTAATTTATAACTATATCGATATCCATTATTACGAATTTGCGCAACGGCATCTGACCTTCGAACTTGAAAACAGCCTGAACGACACCCAAACCCTCTTCCGGATCGGGATCAAAAGATACCTCGTCGAGATCGTCGGCTTTCTCATTTTTTTGGCCGGATTCGTCGGGGTCTTTGTCAAACTTGCTCGGGATTTTAAAAGGCGGATCGAAGAGGGCTATTTTCCAAAGGGGCTGAAAGGCCTGGGTCTCGACGTCGGCGCTTTTCTTTTAACGGCCGCTTTTTTGGTGGTGGCGATCCGGGGAGGCTTCCAGTCCAAACCGATGGGGGTTCGGAACGCTTTTTCGAGCGAATCGGTTGAACTTGGAATTCTAAGCCTCAATGGAATTTACACCACCTTCAACGCCCTGGCGGAGAGCCGCGATGGCAGAGATCCATTGATCCATCTCAAGTCCCTCACATGCAGTGATCCATCCTGCTCCCCGGCGGGAAGCGCCGCCGACACATGCAGTGGTCCATCCTGTCAGAAGGCCGTCCTCCGGAAGATTGTCGCCGACGGCAAGGAGCGGGGCGACGACGGCTATCCCCTCTACCGCCGTTTTAATTATACGCCGGGCGAAAGAAGGCCGCTGAACGTGGTCATCTTTATCATGGAGAGCTGGTCGGCCAAATTCGTCGGGGCGTTGAACGGGGGCCCCGACGCGACCCCGTTCTTCAATGAGCTGGCGAAAGAGGGGTTGCTCCTGACGAACTGTTTCGCGAACGCCCAGCGATCGATTGAGGGGTTATCGGCCCTTCTCGGTTCCGCGCCGGTTTGGAAGGGGGTTGTTTTGGGCCAAGGAGGGCTCCTCTACCAGACGAGGCTCGAGACCATTGGGAGCGTTTTCAAGAACGCCGGCTATGAGACCCTCTTCGTCCACGGCGGGAGGCATGGGTCGATGGGGTTCGACGGGCTGGTCAAACGGATCGGCTTTGAAAGACATCTCTCGAGGGAAGATTTTGAGATCCGGGACGGCGTCGACGACGGGGTCTGGGGGATCTATGATGAGCACGCCTTTCTGAGGGCGCATCAAGAGCTGGAAAAAATCAAGCGGCCCTTCTTCGCGACGATCTACTCTCTCAGTTCGCATACCCCCTATAATATTCCATCCAAAGAGTATGAGCGTTTCGGTCCTTCAATCCCTTATCGGGATTTCCTAAACTCGGTCGTCTATTCCGACGCCTCCCTCAAGAAGTTTTTCCAAGCGGCCCGAGAATCTTCCTACTTTAAAGAGACCCTCTTTGTCGTTGTCGCCGACCATACCGAGGGCCCGTCCACCGGAGGGAATTTGTACGAAGCGTATCGGATTCCGTGTTTGCTCTACGGTCCGGCGTTCGTCCCCCCCGGACGCGTCGAGGAGGTCGTCAGCCAACTGGATATCGTCCCGACCGTCATCGACCTGCTCCGTATCTCCGCTCCGTATACGTCCTGGGGGAAGTCGATCTTCGCCAAGGAGGAGCGAATGGCGATCCTTCCGAGAGGCGATTTTTTTGTGGTGGTGAAGGCCCCCTACCTTTTCCTGACCGATATCGGTTCGCCGATGGGGCTTTACAACTTCAAGACCGATCCCGCGAAAGACCTTTTGAATCCGGGCGACAAAGAGGCCGCGCGGGTTTCGGAAGAACTGGGAGAGGAACTTCGCGGATATCTTCGATTCAGCTACGAAATGATCATGAACAACAAGGTCCGCCCGCCGTATTAGGCGCCGCCATTCTCTTCCGCTTTCAAACCATAAGGCGATTCGACCAGCCAACGGGCAAGCTCATCGACCGGAAGCGGGCGGCTGAGATAATATCCTTGAGCGGTATCGCAACCGAGCGAAATCAGTTTTTCCAGCGTTTGACGGTTTTCCACCCCTTCGGCGATCACTTTCAGCCCCAAATTATGGCCCAGATCGATGGTGGAGCGGACGATCACCGCGTCGTTGCTGTCGGTCATGTAACCGATGATGAACGACTTGTCTATTTTGATCTTATCGATCGGAAGTCTCTTGAGATATCCCAAAGAAGAGTAGCCGACGCCGAAGTCGTCGATTGAAATACGGATTCCCATTTTGCTGAATCGGGTGAGCGTCTCCATCGCGCGCGGGGGATCGGACATGATGCTGCTTTCCGTGATCTCCAACTCCAGCCATTCGGGCGACGCTTCCGAGGTCGAAAAGAGCCGCTCGACCTCCTCCGGAAACAACGGATCATGTAAGTTTCGGGCGGAGATGTTCACGGCGACGGGAATTTCCAGCCCCGCTCGACGCCAGGCCTGGCGATCCCGCAACGCGGCGTTCAAGACCCACGGGGTCAACGGTTTGATCATACCCGTTTGTTCCGCCAACGGAATAAATTGATCCGGAGAAATCAGGCCCTGGCTGGGGTGGCGCCAGCGTATAAGCGCCTCGACCCCGTCGACGCGATTGGTTTGCAAGTTGACCTTCGGCTGGTAAAGAAGGAAGAGCTGCGCGTCGTCGTCCAGCGCCCTTCGCAGGTCGCTCATCAACGAGAGACGGCCAAGGCTGTGGTGGTCTTGTTCGGAAACATAGATCGCATAACCGCTCTCGGCTTCCTTCGCCATGTACATTGCGACATCGGCCATACGCGTCAGCGATTCGGCGTCCGCGGCGTGATCGGGGAAGAGGGCGATTCCGATGCTCGCCTTCACTTGGAGGGTCATCTCCTCCACGGTGAAAGGGGCCCCGAGCGCTTCGAGGATCTTTTGCGCAACGACGGCGCCGCCCTTGAGAGGGGTGTTGGGGAGGATGACGGCGAACTCGTCTCCGACGAAACGCGCGACCGTATTGCTTGCGCGTAGGATTTTCCGAAGACGGGGGCCGATCTGCTTCAAGAGGATGTCTCCTTGCTGGTATCCGAGCGTGTTGTTGATCTCTTTGAATCTGTCAAGGCCGAGAACCAGGACGGAGACCGATTGGCCTTCGCGTTGCCCGGTCAGGATGGCCTGTTGAAGCCGATCGTGGAAAAGGGCTCGATTGGGAAGATCGGTCAAGGAGTCGTAAAGCGCGTGGTATTCCAGGATGGAGGCGCCCGCCTTCCGGTCCGTGATGTCACGGACGACGGCGATCACTTCATTCTCGCCGCCGGCGACGAACCAGACCTCGTAATCGCGCATCTTCCCGTTCGATTCAATCTGAAGCTCAACCGTTTGAGTCGCGCCGGTCTGAATCGCTTCCTCTATGCCCCGCATCGCCTTTTGAGCCTCCTCCTTCGGAATCGCGTCGGTTATTTTCTTTCCTAAAAGATCGGAGGGGAGGACCAAAGGGGTCTTCTCTTTCGGCGCCTTGAAATCGAGAAAAACCCCCTCGCCGCTGATTCGAAAAACCCATTCTTGCATGGCGTCCAAAAGGCCCCGGCTCT
>DATDON010000219.1:0-3831 GCA_035293225.1 Candidatus Manganitrophaceae bacterium | reverse complement strand
TCCTGGAGGTCGTATCGAACCGTCAGCGTGTCACGCTCCGTGAACCGGTACCGCGCCCCCCCTCCATATTTCAGCGTTCCCTGCTCCAATAACGTCCCGTTGGAAAAGAAGTTGGGGGAGAGCCGTTTGTAATAGCCTTCTAAAACCAACCGATCTTTGACATCCGGTCTCCCACCCCGCACATGCAGTGTTCCACCCTGTTCCCAGAACCATTCCGATAGATCGGTCCGTCCGGCGATTTTATACGCCGACCCCTCCCCGTTCGCCGCGGAAGAGATTTCATTGAATGAGAGACCGCCGTCGACGCTGATTAAATTGGAGGCGTCTTTCCCGGCCGTTCGCGCCGCCTCGGCGCTGATTTTCGTCCCCTCCCCGAGCCGGATCTCGGCGTCGGCGCCCTTCAACTGATAATCGGCGCCCGACTCCCCGTCTTCGATATAGGTTCCGCCCACCGCGACATGGTCTCCGATTTGGCGCCGCGCCCTGCCGCCCCATCCTTTTTTCTCAAGGCTATCCACTTTATGTTCAAAATCGACCACAATGAACACCGGATGCCCGCCCAGAATTTGTTGATGGATCAGTAAATTGTTGTCGACGACGCTGGAAATCGGCTGGTGAAAGAGGATCCGCCCCTCTTCATACTTTATAGTATAGTCAGCGTCCCGAGATTGGTCAATTTTGGCCAATACCAGTCCGGCGCCGCTGTCGCGGACTTCGAGATGAACCTTCTCGCTCCCTTCAATCACATTTCGTCCGGAGAGATAGTAGAGGGCGCCGCCGGTGGCGCGGAAGGTATTCTGCGTATGGGCCTGGCGGACCTCCGCGCCGAAGAGGACGATTTGGGTGTCGGGCGCCCCGTAAACGCTCTTGGAAAGGGAGCGGTATTCCATCTTCCCCCCGTAAAGGGTCCGATTGAAGGCGGAAAGCTCCGTGTCGTTCAATCCGGTTTGGTAATTTCCGACGAGAAGATGAAAATCATCGCCGTCGACCGCCAGATAGAACTTCCCCTGGCTTTGGGCGTCGAAGACGACGACGCTGGCGTCTCCGTAGACCGGATAATATTTATCGGGGTCGATGTTGGTGAAGAACCGGTCGGTCTCTTTTTCATCCAGGTCTCGGAACATCTGATTAAAGCGGCGCTTCCCCGTGTCGAAGGCCGACGTGACGAGATATTTCCCTTGGACCATCCCTTTCAGGTAATAGGCGAGCCGTCCCTTTTGGTAATACTCCTTCGACCGGCTCATCCCGGCCCCTTCGAGGTTTCCGGAGGCGCTGATCCGGCCGAATTCCCCGTCGGCCAGGGCCATCAAGAAGAACGATTCGCTCTTCACCTCCACCTCCCGTTCGACCCGCCCGGTATACCCTTCCGGAGTGACGACCTCCACAACCAGCCGGCTCTTCCCTTTCGGCAAATCGGCGGTCGCGGAGAAGGCCCCGTCTTTTTCGACGGAGGCCTCTTTCCCGTTAACCCGGACCCGATTCCCCGGATCGGTCCTCCCTTGAATCGGAACCTGCTGATGGGATAAGGGGGTTCCTTTGGGCGGGAGGAGGAGAGAAAGGCTCGGCGTCGGTTTGACCGCCATCACGCTCCGGCCGTTTTCATCCTGTTCGGCCACGGTGATATGTTGATTGACCACCCGGCTTACCTGCTGCGGGTTGGTGACCACCAGGGCGATCACGTTCTCCCCCGACCGGAGCTTGAGGTCGCTTTCAAAGATCCCCTCTTTCGAAACCGGCGCCATCTTCCCGTCGATCCAAACGCTGTTTTGGGGCTCCGTCTTCCCTTTGAGCCGATAGGTCACGATATTTTGGCGGCGGCCGTTCTTTCCGTTCGGCGCCGGCGCGACCTGATAATCTCCCTCCTGGGCGCCATAGGCGAGCGCGACCGTCCCGGTCGGCTGAATAATTTCCACGCGGGGGACGGTGAGGGTCGCCTCGGTCACCCTTCCCTGGCGGTTGGTGATCTCTACATTGATCCGATCGACCTCTTCGGTGATCTGGGCGAGAAACCGCCCGTCTGAATCGACTTTGACCCTCGCCTCATTGATCGTGACCTTCGGCTCGGAACGAAGCTGATTCAAGATCTTCGATTTTTCGACCTCCTTCGCCTCCCCTTTGATTTCGACCCGGCGGTTCATCTCTTTTCCCTCCGGGAGGAGATTGCTGGCGATCGGTTTGGAGGCGCCGTACCACTTCAAGACAAACCGGTCGGCGGAGACCCCCTCCTCTTTAATCAGATAGGACATCGCCGCTTTGGCCCGTTGTTTGGAGAGCGAAAGATTGAGCGCGTCGCTCCCCGTATTGTCCGTGTGCCCTTCGATGACGATCTTCTCGTCGGGATATTTCTTGAGAGTCTCCGCCAACTGATGGAGCGATTCGAGGGTCTTCTCGGATAATTTCGAGGAACCCGCTTCAAAGGCCGAACCCATGAGATTCAGCGCGATGGCGGTGGTTTTATTCACCCCGAAGAGGCGTCTGGAGCTGCCGTCCGAGACCCCGTCTTTATATTGGACATGCAATTGATATTGATAGAGCGCTCCGCCGTCGAGGAGTCGGCCGCCCTCTCCCTTCCCATTCCAAAGGACGCTCTTGGGGGGCGCCCCTTTGCCTGTGATCTCTTTAAAGACTTTCCCCGTGGAATCGAAGATCAGAAGCCGCCACGATTCCGCCTCTTCCGGCTTGTCGACGTTGGTGGAGAACGGGATCGGCTGGGTCAGTTTCCCCCCCTTGATCTCCACCGTCTCCTGAACATCCTCGACTCCCAAACGGACCTCGCTCAACGGGAGGTCCACCGGCGTCCCGTTGACCAAGAGCTGCATCCCCTCCAGGTGACCGAGGATTTGAATCGGCGCCGGCGCTGTTTTGGATTGAAGGGCGACCCCCTCTTTTCCGGGGGCGCCGATCTCCTCCCGCTCTCTTTCATAGACCACCCCGAAATTCACCTTGGCAAGCAGCCCGCGCGGGACCTGGATGATTCTCGATTCTTCCGTCGTAATCGCCGTCCCAGGGGGAAGGGTTGAGCGGTTGATCTTGACGAGCCGCTCTCCAGGCTTGACCCCGGGGAAGTGGTAGAGGCCGCGGGGATCGGTGAGGACGTAGGTCCCGTCGTCCAGGGCGACCATCGCCCCGCCGATCCCCTCTTCCCCGGCGTCCTGCCATCCGTTTCTGTTTTGGTCGAAGAAGACCTTTCCGATAATCGTCCCGAGGTCAAAGAGCGGATCGAATTCGACCTTCACTTTCACCTCCGAATCGTTGGAAATGGGGGCGAAATCGACGGCCTGGGCCCGGTTTCTGTAGTCGCCCGGAGACGCCCCCGAACCGATGATCAACTGATAGGAGAGGAGGAGATAACCCGACTCGTTCGGGTCGGCCACCCCGTTTCCATTCAGATCGGAGAGGGCCGGGAAGGTCCCAAGATCGAATACCAGGGTCTTATGTCCGGCCGGATCGGCGCCTGCTTGTCCATTGACCAAGGTCGATCCCTGGAGATATTTGAAATTGGGTGGAATCTTGTCGTTCAGTTTGACCGAGGCGACCGTTCGAGGAATCGTATTTTTGATCTCGACCTGGTACGTAATCACGTCGCCGACCATCCCTCTCTCTTTATTCGCGGTCTTGACGATCTTCAAGACCATTCCTGCCGTGAACGCCACCTGCGGCCTCGCGTTGAGGGTGATCCCATTCACAACCGCCGTCACGGTCGCGAGGCCGGAAACCGGCGAGCTCAACCGGGCGGTATACGAGCCATCTCCATTGTCGGTGACGGGGGTGAGGATTCCGAAGGGGATCGCGCCGTCGGCGGCGGTGATCGAGACGTTCAATCCGGCGCCG
>DATDON010000218.1:0-3398 GCA_035293225.1 Candidatus Manganitrophaceae bacterium | reverse complement strand
ATCTTTGTCCCGGAATTCAACGTGATCGGCTGGCTCGCCCAAGAGTTAAAGGCGGCCCTTCCCAATAATCATCGGGTCATCGACGGCCCCCACGTGGCGGGTGGGATGACGATGCCGGCGGAAGTGATCGTCGAGACGATTCAAAAGACCTTGGGTAAGCGTGTGGTGACCCTGGCCGGCCGGGGAAGCTGAATTCAGTTTATCATTATTATTATAATGACCGTATTATGATGACCGTCAAGCGTCAGCGGCGGTATAACGGTATAAAAGGAGAATCCGAATGAGTAAGGAGAAAATTCAGATCTGTCCTGAGTTTTACGATATCATGCCTCCTGAATATCGAGATCTGGTGGAGCAGGCGACTTACGGGAAAGAAGAGCGCGGGTGGAAGGATATCGGACAAAGCAAGGAGCTGATTGAAGAGCACTCCCTTTGCGCCGGGTGCCCGGAGTCGATGGCTTTTCGGTATATTCTGGCCTCTCTCCCCAACCCGGAAGACACCGTGATGGTCGGATCGACCGGTTGCACCAGCCTGGTCTTTCCCCATGTGGCGGTGCACAACATCCATTCCCTCTTCGGAAATCAAAACGCGATCGCCAGCGGCCTCAAACGGGCCCTTTCCGTCCGGTTTCCGGGGAAGATTAAAGACGTGGTGGTGTTGGCGGGAGACGGGGCGACGGTGGACATCGGTCTGGATATGACGCTGCAATCGTGGTTTCGTCAGGAGAAGTTCACCACGATCTGTTTTGACAACGAGCTTTATGCGAACACCGGCGGCCAAGAATCGGGATTGATGCGTAAAGGTTTCGTCGCCAAGATGGCGCCTGTCGGAAAACAATTTGAAAAGGTCAATCTCCCTGAGATCGCCCGGGAGTCGGGTTGTTGCTACGTGGTGAACTGCACGGTCAGCAAGCCGAACTTGGTCGAGAAGGTCATCAAGAACGCGGTCTTGCTCGCCCGAGAGGTGGGGCCGACCTATCTGCAGTTGTACACCCCCTGCATCCTCGAGATCGGAAAAGACAGCATGGAAGGGCTCCAAGAGATGCGGGATTCGGAGAGACCGGGCGAGCGGTTCCGGTACAAAGAGTATATCACCGAAGAGGCGAAGAAATTCCTGGCCGAGTTGGAAGCTCAGAGGAAGGGCGAGCCCGCTCCGGCGATTCAGGGCTGATCTCTCCGAGGAAGAGCGGTTTTAAAAAGGAGAAAGTTATGCTAAAAAAGCGAACGAATATTCGGATGTCCGGACTCGGCGGCCAAGGGGTCGTGACCTCCGCCCATGTGATGGCCATGGCCGCCAATCGGGACGGTAAGTTTTCGATCTCGAATCCGTTTTTTGGGGCTGAAAAGCGAATGGCGCCGGCGGAAAGCTACTGTCGGATCGGAGTCGAGCGGATCTACGATCGAGGGGAGTTGGTCTATCCGGATATCATTATGGTGTTCCACCCGCAGGTGATCACCCTCCAGAAGAGTTATACCGCGCCGTTTTATTCAGGCATTAAAAAAGACGGTCTCATTATCATCAATTCCAGTTCGAATCTTTTGACCGATGAAGACAAGGCGATGTTGAGTGAGCTGAACGTGGCGGTCTACAGCTTTGACGCGACGGCGCTCGCTATGGAAGTCGCCGGTACGGAGCTTTCCTCCAACATGGCGATGATCGGGGCCGTTTCCGGCATCTCAAAGGCTGTGACGCTCGAGGGGCTCGATCAGGCCATTCAAGAGCGCTTTGGAAAGAAATTTGTCGCCTCCGGAGGAACCGCTTCATTGGATGAGGCGATTAAAAAGAAATTCGCCAAAAAAGAGCAGTTGCTGAAGAAGAATATGGATACCATCCGGAAGTCGTACGAGGTGGCGGCGGCCTGGGCCGAAAGCCGCAAGCAGGCGGTTGGAGTTTAACGGAAGGGAATAAGCCAAATGTATAATGTAGCCTTTGTTCAGGACGAGAAATGTGTGGCGGAGAAGGGATGTCGGCTCTGTCTCCTCTATTGCCCGGAGGCCGATTGTATCCGGCTTGACACCCGGAAGATGAAGGCCTTTGTGGTGATCGATCGATGCAAAGGCTGTGAACTCTGCGCGGTCGTCTGCACCGCGGCGAAGCATGACGCCATCCTGATGGCGCCGGTCAATGGGGCGACGGGAGAGATTATCCTGGAGGCTCAAAAGACGGAGGCGGCGGCGCTGGGCCAGGCTTATCAATGATCCATGTAGAGAGTTGATCTTATTAATCGAAGACCCCCCTGTTCCGTCGGGGGGGTTTTTTGTTCATATAGGAAGGGAGAAATTATGGAAGCGACCCCTGGCTTGGAAGCAAAAGAGAAGCCGGCCGCCGGACGCCCGGCGGCGCCTCCGGCCGATCGGAAGGAGCAGATTCGGGGCGTGATGAAACACGAACCCCATCGCGCCTACGCGGCGGAAGATCTGGCTCGGGTTCTCAAGCTTCAATTTCCTAAAGATCCGCAGAAACAGGCGGAAGCTCTGAAGGAAATCACCTCTCATCTACATAAGCTGATCGAGGAAAGTGAAGTCACCGAGGTCTCTCAAGGCGTATTTAAAACGCGGCTTTTTTTTGATGAAGAAAAAAATATCGAGCATGCCTTTATCGGCGGAATGGGGAATACCCACTATCGGTTCGCGGCGCCGATCTTTCGGCTTAATCTCGGGGTCCTCTCTCTCTACTTTATCCATGATAAAAGAGAAGGAAACTGGTGGGTGACCATCAAAGATACCACTATTGGAAAAGATTATTCCCTGACCCGGCGCCTTCAAGACGGCGTCCATCTTTTCGGCAGCCGGCCCCCGCAGGCGGGAGAAGAAAATTACTTGCAAATCGAAGGAAAATATATCGCCAAAAATCACGGCGTCATAAAAATCGCCGGCGAACAGATACAAGTGGAGGACCACAATACCTTAAACGGAACGAGGATCGACTTTTTGACAAAAGAGGGGTTGACCCGATATCGACAGGCCGCCGGGGCCTTCTTGAAAGGGGTCGACCCGAAGGCTCAGAGAGATCCGATCGCGAGAGGCCGATTCGCCTTGGATCAACTTATTCAACATCATCAAAATTTGGAGATAACCTTCTTCAATGCTGTGGTAGATTCTCTTTTGCTTGAGCGCGTATAGCGTGTCGCATCCCTTCGCGGCGCCGAGGAAAAGATGACGCGTCATCTGCGCCGGGCGGCGTCCCGAACAGGCTCTTGTCGAACAAAATTCAGACCCCATCGCTTATCGGCCGTGGGGTTTTTTGTTATGACGATCCGGTTCGCTTCTCAAGCGGAGGCGCTTCGCGCTTGATTGATCCATACGCATTCCGTAGGGGCTCAACATGTTGAGCCCCTACAAGGGTCAGGGCGCGCGGATATAAAAAGGTTGTTTAAAAATAAAGGAGAAAAAATGGA
>DATDON010000217.1:0-4095 GCA_035293225.1 Candidatus Manganitrophaceae bacterium | reverse complement strand
GAGGAATGGTCGTCTCAGCGTTTCTGGAGTTATTGGTTTTGCCGGTCGTTTATCTCATCTGGCGGCGGGGATATTTGGACGGTCGTGGAGGCGCGTAGGGGCGGGGCCGGTTGCGACTTCCAATTGTAAACCCTGTAAACGATGACGCCGATCGCCGATCCGATGACGATTCCTCCGAGAACGTCCGACGGATAGTGCGCGCCGACGTAGATCCGGGAGAGGGCGGTCAGGGTCCCGATGGCGATCAACATCCACCCGGTCTTTTTATAGAAAAAGAGGAAGAGTACGGCGACGGAAAAGATCCGGGTCGCATGGCCGGAGGGGAAGCCGCGGTCATATTTCGGGTGGAAGAGGACGTGGACGTGAACCGTCCCGCCGTCGATGAGCGCTTTCATCCCCTTCAAGGGGCGGGGGGTGTCCAAGAGATATTTGAACGTTTCCGACGCGGCGATGGCGGCCGTCAACGCGGCGATGAAGAGGAGGAGGTTCCGCCTGAAATGGGGGCGATCCAATATCCAGAGGGCGGGGAGGAGAAACAGGGCCAGAAACAACGGCTCCCCCAGGCGGGTGGCGACAGCCATCAGCGGATCGAGAAAGGGGCTTTCCAGACCGTTGTTGATCAACAGAAAAAGACGGGAATCGAGTCCCAGCGCAGTCGCATCCATCGATGAGGCCTCCGACGACCGACAGAAAGTAGCATAGGGATCGAGAGGTGTCAACGTCGGTGTTGCTCGGCCGGCTCACTTGATGATAAGTTTAGGGAGGTCTCAAGTCAGGATGGGATTTTCCGATCCACCCTTCAGGGCCGGAGAAGAGGCGGCATGAAGAATCGATCCTCCCGAGAAGCCGGGAGAAACCTTCCAAAACCATCGGCGCTGAGGCTGGTCCTGCTGTTGGGGATCGTCTCCCTGTTCGCCGACATGACCTATGAGGGCGCCCGGAGCATCACCGGCCCTTACCTGGCTATTTTGGGGGCGGGAGCGACCGCGGTGGGGGTCGTCTCGGGCTTTGGGGAGCTGATCGGATATGGTTTGCGTCTGATATCAGGCTATCTGACCGACCGGACCGGGAGGTATTGGGCCATCACCCTCGTGGGATACACGGTCAATTTGGTGGCGGTTCCTCTCTTGGCGTTGGCGGGAAGTTGGCAAGTCGCCGGCCTCCTCATTATGACGGAGCGGGTGGGAAAGGCGATGCGCGTTCCGGCCCGCGACGCGATCCTTTCCCATGCGACGCATGAGATGGGAAGAGGGTGGGGCTTCGGCCTTCACGAAGCGATGGATCAGGTCGGCGCCATGCTGGGTCCCTTGGCGGTCGCGGTCATCCTTTACTTCAGGGGAGATTATCGAACCGGTTTTGTTTTCCTCTTCGCGCCGGCGCTCTTGGCGCTCGGGACCCTCTTGGCGGCGCAACGGCTCTATCCCCATCCTCGTGATTTGGAGGTGAAACTGCCGGAATTGGCGACGAAGGGGTTTCCCCGCTCCTTCCGGCTCTATCTCGCCGCGGTCGCCCTGATTGCGGCGGGCTACGCCGATTTTCCTCTGATCGCCTATCATTTCGAAAAGGATTCGGTCGTTTCGAGCGCGTCGATTCCGATCCTTTACGCGGTCGCAATGGGGGTGGACGCCCTCGCCGCCCTTTTCTTCGGGCGCCTTTTCGACCGGCTCGGCTTCTCTGTTTTGACGGCCGCCACGCTTCTCTCTTCGCTCTTCGCCCCGCTCGCCTTCTCGGTGAATTTTTATTTCGCGCTGGCCGGAACGGCGCTCTGGGGGTTGGGGATGGGCGCCCAGGAGTCGATCATGAGGGCCGCGATCGCGGGGATGGTCCCGGCGAACCGGCGGGGCGCGGCGTACGGGATTTTTAACGCCGGCTACGGGCTCTTCTGGTTTTTAGGGAGCGCGTTGATGGGGATTCTCTACGATATTTCGATCTCCTATTTGATTATCTTTTCCGTGGCGGCGCAATGGGCCGCGCTCCCTTTCCTTTTTGCGGTCGCGCGACAAAGAAAATTGGAGAAGCGGTCTTGACAGGGAGCGCGACGCCCGAATATAATCAGGGCCGGTTTACAGAGGGCGATGGGGTTCGCCGGAAACGCCCGGGGCGGGTCGGAACGCGACGGGCTGATGACTCCTACTTGAGTTCGAAGCTTGGGTAGGAGTTTTTTACGCCATGGGGTAAAGTTCAATTGATCAACTATTTGGTGGTCGGCGTCGGGGGGTTTTTCGGGGCGATCGCCCGCTATCTCGTTGAGGGCTGGATCGGCAAGAGAATGGGGGCCGCTTTCCCGTACGGCACCTTGGCGATCAACGTGACCGGAAGTTTTGTTCTCGGCCTCTTCGTAACCTTGATCACCGAACGATTCATCGTCCATCCCCACTGGCGCTTGTTGATCGCCATCGGTTTTTTGGGGGCCTATACGACCTTCTCGACTTTTGGATACGAAACGAATAGACTGGTGGAAGAGGGGAGCTTTTGGCTCGCGCTGCTCAACATCTTTCTCAGCGTGGCGATCGGACTCCTCGCGGTGCGGCTGGGGATCATTTTGGGCAGGCAAATTTAACGGGAGATCGATGACGCGGCGGAAGGCGAAAAAGTTGACGATCTATATCGATGAAACCGAGCAGTGGCGCGGGAAGGCGCTTTACGAGGCGCTGATCGAGTTCTTCCAACGGAACAGTATCGCGGGGCTCTCCCTTTTCAGGGGATTCGCCGGATACGGCTCAGGCCATGTCCTCCACACGACCAAGATTCTCCGGCTCAGCGAAAATCTTCCGGTCAAATTGGAGGTGATCGACGCCCCCGAAGTCATCGAGCGAATTCTTCCGGACGTCGCGCGGATGGTCGTGAAGGGGTTGATGGAGGTGGCGGAGACCGAGGTGATCGAGCCGCCGCGTTAAGTGATGAACCGGATCCGAAATAAGATGGGGTCTATCCTCTTCCTCTCCATTCTTTGGGGAGGCCCCCCCGCCCTCGTCTTCGCGGAGGCCTATAAATGGGTCGATGAGGAGGGGGTGATCTATTTCGCGGACGATGTCAAAAAGATTCCGGAAAAGTATCGCGGGCGGGCCGAGGCGATTCCCCTTCCTCCCCCGGATGAAAGCGCGTCCGCGCCGGCGCCTCCCGCTTTGTCCGATCAAGAGGCGGACGCCCAGGGCCATGACCGGGAGTGGTGGCGCCGGCTCGTGAGAAGATGGGAGAGAAAGCGAAACCGCGCCGAAGAGCGGATTGAAGCGCTGAATATGGAATTGAGACAACTGCAATTTCGAAGCATCGACCCCCACCGGCGCGAAAAGGAAAAACAGGGTCTTTTGAAGGAAATCCGATCGGCGGATGAGAAATTGAAAGAGGCGAATTACATGTTGGCGGAGGGGCTTCCCTCGGAGGCGAGGAGGGCCGGCGCACCGCCCGGCTGGGTCCGGGAGAGCGGGAAAAGCCGGTAGCCGATTTGTTGACGGGCCGGTCATTTAGGGATAAACTTTCGCAAAAATGACTTTCTTATCATTCAAAAAAGAGGTTCCGTTTGTGTTGATCGCCTGGTTTTGGATCTGGGGGATCTGCCCTTGGAGCGCCGCCTCGCCGGCCGCTTTCGCCTCGGAAACGACCCACGAGCGCCACGGCCATCACGAAGCGGATGACGCGCATCACGCCTCAAAAGGGACGGAGCATTCCTGCTCCGGCTCTATCTCCTACAGCAAAAATGACTTCGAGGCCGGATGGGATCAATCGATTTCCGCCCATGATTCTTCTCCTTCGCCGGGTCCTGCTTTTCGTCCAGATCAAATCAGGCCTTCATTTCACCAACGGGCCTTCCTCCCCAAACTGTTTACAGAATACTATCAGCTTTACTCTGTTTACCGGATTTAATTTCTCTCCGACCATTCCCATTTGATCATAAACATTTACCTGTGGAGGGAGAGATGTTTTATCTTTTATTGATTTTCGCGTTCGCTTTGGGCGCGCCGATTCCGGCGCTCGGACAGGCCGATTATCGCAACCTCGATCCGGGCCGTCCCATCTCGATAGAGGACGCCCAGCCGATTGAGTTTCGGGCGTTTGAGTTTCAACTCGGGATCCCCCGGTACAGTCGGGGAGAAG
>DATDON010000216.1:0-3130 GCA_035293225.1 Candidatus Manganitrophaceae bacterium | reverse complement strand
CCATCATCCAACGCCGGAGTGGCGGAATTGGTAGACGCAAGGGACTTAAAATCCCTCGCCTCCATAAGGGGCGTGCCGGTTCGATTCCGGCCTCCGGCACTCTGGTATCTTTTCCGCCGATATCTATTGATAGGTTTCATGTCTCGTTCGACTGAACAAAACATCCTTCCCGCGCGCGAGCGGGTACCCTTCGACCTCGTCTTCTTTGGGGCCTGGATGATATTTTCGGGGTTTGTCGATACCTATTTCATCCTGGCGAACCCTCAATACGCCCTGCCGGTTTTTGGAGTGAAACTGGGCGGGCCGGCGGGGTGGTTTTTAAAATCGATCGCCCCGCCGATTCATTTTTTCTTGGGCTACGGCGCCCTCTTCGCCCGGCGATGGGCTTATCTTTTTCTGATGGGATACTCCTTTTACGGTCTTTTGAACGCGACGGTCAACCGCCTCTTTTTACCCCCCCCTCACCGAATCCGGACGATCTTTATCGTCGGAACGATTCTTTTCATGGGGTACCTTTATTGGAGAAGAGGGCGTTTTAAAAACTGATCGGCGTCTTTAACGCGTTTTCTTCTTCCAATGAAAGCTCGGGGGCGAAGGAGGATTTCAAAGGGGACGAGACCGGCGTGACGCGGCTCTTTTTTTCCCCTCCGCAGGTTTTGTAAAGAGCGACGGGAAGGCCGAGGCGGGAGAGTCCGACGCAAAAATCGGGAGGATAGTCCTGAGCGATCAAGACCAGGTGGGGCGACAGAACCGGGTCGACCTTTCCGTCGTAAAGACGCGCCAAAAGGGGGAGATGATCGTGAACCCATTCCATCGCCCGGACGCCCCGGACCAACGCCTCTCCGATCCCTTCATGCGCGATTTCTCCGACGGCCAATCGTCGTTCCCAATTCAGGAGAAGCGCGACCCGCTTCGGCCCGACCTCCACATCCAACAAGTGATAATCGTCTAATTCCCTGAAGAGGGCCGGCCCGGGTCGATTGGAGTCCGGAGATTGGGGAAAGGTCGATTCAAAAGAGGCGAAAAAACCGGAAAACCGAGGCCGGTCCATCAATGGGCCGTGCGTGAGGAGTCCTTGGGTTAAGCGCTCCAAGAGCGGGGTCAGCCGGGGGTCCGGGAGGGTCTGCGGATGAGTCCGGTTGATGAGAGGATGCGACGGGTCATTTTTAATAATCAACGGGTAAGGCCCGATCATCGACTGCCGGAGAAAGTGGGCGACCAGGGAAGAGAGGCGTTCGTAAAAATAGACCTCCCCCGGCGCCCCCTCCCCCGCGAGCGGGAGGGTCACGAGGTGAACGCGGAGAAACGGGTTCCGCGCGTAGAGAAAGCGGAGAATACGGTAGCAGGCCCCTTGGTCCTTCTCCCGAACCGCCGTTTGCAGGACCACCGCGTGAAGCGAGCGGATCATCGGCTCCCACAAGAAGAGGGTCGCGTCGCCGGGAAGGGTGACCAGAAGGAGATCGGCTTCTTCTTCCCGCCGCTTCAGCCTCTCCCATTGGGACGGTTTCATCAGTCGCCCCCTGTCCGGGGTGAGGCAATAGCGGAAAAGGTCTATTCCGGGTCGGGGTGAGGTCCATGGAGCGTCCTGACCGGTCTCTTCCAAGAGAGGGAGGGGCGCTCCCAAGAAGAGAGATCCCATATCGGTCTTTTCCTCCTCTCCCTCGATCGCGAACACCCGCTTTCTCTCCATCGCACATTTGAGGGCGAGATTCGCCGCCAGGAGCGAGACCGGGGCGGCCGCATTCAGTGTTCCATCCCGGCCTCCACCTCCGATGAGGGCGATCCTTTGCGGACCGGAGCGGTTCCTGGGGGAGAGAAAGTGATTTGCGATTTCGGATATCTGCGACATATTTTCATCCCTCGCATTGAAGACAAGACCGACGAAAGGCGACGCCTCGTATCAATCCAGACTGCCGGTCTTGCTCATCGGCGCTTTCCAGGCCACGACGGAGGCGTGAGAGGGCTGTTTTTCCGGTAGAGAAAGCGCGACCGAATCGGATAACTCCAAGACGGAGCTGCTTCCTCCGATCGGATGTTCCACCCTCCGCGGGTTATAGGGGTCTTCCCGCCAAACCCCGTCGATTCGGAGTCGGTAGGCCGACCGGGGCGCGGCGAAGGGGAGCCATTTCTGAACGTTCTCTCCTTCCCGCTCCCCTGGGATCGAGTAGATCTTCCGATCCGGGATCCAATCGTTGAATTCTCCGGCGATCGCCACATCTTCCGGTCCGATCCAGGTGAAGAGCGCCCCGCCGGCGAGGGGAGAGAAGCCGGGGAGGGCCTCTTGGGCGGCGCCTTGGACCGGCAAGAGGGCCTCCCGCTCTCTTTGTAATATCTCTTGCGCCAACGCTTCATAATCGTGCGCGGCGATGGCGTGGGGATCGTAATGAACGATCGGGACGCCGCTTCGGGTCGCCTCCCGCAGATGGGTGTTGCTCCGAATCACCGTCCGGAGCCGCCCTCCGTGGAGCCTGTTCACGTCATCCTCGGCGAAGCGCTTGTCCAATATTTCGACCACCTCTTGGGCGAAACGGGTTTTGGAAGAGAGGGTCGCCAGGGCCGAGACGTCGATCGTCTGGCCGGTCCGTTCTTGAAGGAGATCGAGGGTGTCGAGAAGCCGGTTTAAACCATGGAGCGAAAAGGCGCTGGCGTCGACGGGAACGATGACTTCATCGGCGACCCGGAGGGCGTTAAAAGAGAGAAGGCCGAGGCTGGGGGGGGCGTCGATGACGATCAGATCGTAGCTCCACGGGAGCCGACGAAGCGATTCGAGAAGCCGCTCCTCTCTTTGCGGTAGGCCGGAGAGCTGCTGTTCCAAAGCGGCCAACCGAAGATTGGAAGGGGCGAGGTCGAGGCCGGGATATGGCCCCTTGATGAGGATCTCTTCGATGGCGGCCTCTTGAGAGAGGACCGACGCCATCCTAAACGAAATCTCTTCCGGAGAGACGCCCAGCGCCAAAGAAGCGTGGCCTTGGGGATCGAGGTCGATCAGGAGAACTTTTTTCCCGTGATGCGCAAGACAGGCGGAGAGATTGACCGCGGTGGTGGTCTTACCACATCCGCCCTTCTGATTAATCAAGGCAATGATACGCATGGCCTCCTCCTTTTAGGGTGTTAAAACATCGGCCGTTCA
>DATDON010000215.1:0-8231 GCA_035293225.1 Candidatus Manganitrophaceae bacterium | reverse complement strand
CGTGGGAGGGACGCCGGCCGCCGATTCCCGATTTAGGGTCTTCAGCACGATCACCGGCGGCATCGTGGAGTTCGACTATACCCCGCCGACACTCGCCAACAATCAGACCGGAGGTGCCTTCATTCAAGTGGTAGAGGTGGATGATCTGGGAAATCTGACCGGACAGTTGGGATTGGGCGTGATCAATTTATCGGGCTCTTCCGGAAATAGAGCGCCTCAGCCGACGGCCCTCTTTGTATCTCCCGGAGTCGGACAGAGTAATGTCGGAATCAATGCTTCGATCGTCGTCTCGTTCTCTGAGAGTTTAGATCCTACAACAGTGACCCCGACGACCTTCTCGATCACGTCAGGGACGGCTCTGTCAGGAACGAGAAGCCTCTCTTCCGGAGTAGGAGGCCCCGACAGTGTCGTTACATTTACACCCAGTGTTCCCTTTTCTCCCAATAAAGCAATGAGTGTGGTTGTCGGGACAAGCATTAAAAGCGTCTCCGGCAGTCCTTTGTTAACCGGTAAAAGTTTTACGTTCAGCACAGGGCTGGCTTCTGACAACACGGCGCCTTTTGTGACCGTGATCAATCCGGCGGACGGGGCGACCGGGGTGGGAACGAATGCGACGGTATCGGTCCGGTTCTCAGAGAGCATGAACGCGGTCAGCCTTACGCCGGAGAGCATGACACTGTCCTTAGGAGGAACGCCGATCTCAGGACGGGTGGCGATCACAAGCAAAGTAGCGGATGCGGCCGCTCCGAGTCTCATCGCGAGCTTTATTCCGAATCAGCGGCTGACGCCGAATACAACTTATACAGTAAACCTAGGTCCAACCATCGCCGATGCGGCCGGGAACCCTTTGCCGCCATTTGCTTCCAGCTTCACTACCGCGTCGGGAATCGATAATTTCCAACCGTCCGTGTCTACCATCAGTCCCGCAAACATGGCGGTAGATGTCCCTTCGGACACCCTCGTCACCGTGACCTTCAGCGAGCCGATGAACCCTAACACGATTAATGATAAGACCTTTACTCTGGGTGGCCCAGAGGGAACGGTAAAATCGACTTACACTTTCTCGAATGGCAATACCGTCGCGACATTGACGCCACAGCAACCGCTTTTCGCCGGGGGGCGATATGGGATGACCCTTTCGACATCGATCAGCGACCTCGCAGGCGCTCCGCTACCTGGCAATGTCAGCTCCGGCTTTACGACGGTATTGGCGCCCGGCACGACCAATCTGCCGACCAGCGCTACCGTCACGGTCAATCCCGGAAGCCTCTTTGCGAACGGCCAGATTTCCACGACAGTGATTATTAGCGACATTAAAATCGGGGGCGCTTTAGCGCCGAACGGGACGCTCATCGCGGTGACGGCGCAGCCTGCCTTTAACCCAGCTTCCGTGGGCGGAACGATCAGCGGAAGCAGCGCAGGCGCCGGCGCGGATCCCCGTTTCCTGCTCTTCTCCACTTTCGGCGCTAAGGTGACGGTGTCCTATACACCGCCGGACTTAACCGGCGCAGGGACCGGGGAGGTCGGGACCGCCTATATCCAGGTGGCCTCTGTCGATTTGGACAACCGTCCTGTGAATCAGATCAACTCAAGGAGTGTATCGCTTTTTGGAATCGGCAGCGTGACCTTAGCCGCGAGTCCGACGAGCCTCGCCGCCAATGGGACCGATACCTCCACCCTTACGATCACGGTGAAAGATTTCCAGGGGAATCTTGTTCCCGACGGGACACGCATCGGCCTGACCGCCGCGCCGATCTTCAACCCATCTTCAGCGGGTGGAACGATCGTAGGAGGAACGGCCAGCGCGCCCGACAGCCGGGTCCAGATCTTCACCACCACGGGGGGCCGGATCACGGCGACCTATCGGGCCCCTTCTACACAGGGGTCGGGGACCGCCGCCATTCAGGCGATGACCCTCAACGCGGACGGTTACCCCACCGCCCTATTGGGAACCACATCGATCACATTGACGCCATAATTACCTTTCCGGGGTTCCCGACTACCGGGGGCTGACTCCGAAGCAGCTGATCATTGACGGCAAGGCACAGGTCCTTATCGATTATTTCGACGAAATCCGCTCAGGCGCTCTCCGGTAATACGCTCTGGAATGCTTTTAATCTCACCCCATACTTCTGTTAATCCCACGCCCCTCAAAGATCTAGATTTTGGGCTAAAGGAGAAGCGCTTATCCATCTACCTTAAATACTTCGATTAATATCATTAATACAATTTTGGGATTTATACTTTCAGGCAATCTAATTAAAAAGGGGAGCAACCGTGTGATCGCTCCCCCTCTCCTCGTAGTCTAATGAAATTTGCCGGTCTGCTTTATGCTTTCAAATTTTCCTTCAAGTTAGCCCGCTTTAATCGATCCGGATTTCTTCGATCTCCTGTGCCGCCCCAGTTCAATTCAGAACTCCGTCGCTGGCAGGCGGGGGGAAATTCCGGACCGGGAGGAAAAATTTATCACAATTTTATCACACTCACTTCAAACGAAGAGGAGCGCCCCCTCGCAAGCGCCTGATTTTGCTGGGGTGGGCGGGTAGAATAAAGACGAATGAGCTCCTGATTAAAATAACACGATGTAAATGCTTCTTAAGTATTTGATTTATTGGTGGAGCTGGCCGGGATCGAACCGGCGGCCTCCTGATTGCGAACCAGGCGCTCTCCCAGCTGAGCTACAGCCCCAAGGTTGGAAGCAAAAAAAGATTAAAACATTTTCGGCGAATTGTCAAATTCTTCTTTTGGGATTTTTAGAGGTTCTCCGATGGAGCCACATCCCCAAGTATTTGTTTAAAAAATGAAGCCGCGGCAGAAAAGTGATCACCCATCTTCTCCGGACGCCCAACCGCTTTAAGCGTTCCAACATGCCGGGATGGTTTGGATCGAGCTTCAGCCCCCTCCTAAAAATCAAGATCGCCTTGCCCTTTTTCTTCCCCTCCAGATAAATCAGGCCGAGATGAAAATAAAGTTCGGCCCGGTACGGCTCCATCGCGATCGCCTGTCGGCAGTAGCTCTCTCCCACCTCGAACTTTTTTTCGACCATCGCGAGAGAAAGGCCCAGCGCGGAGAAGAAAAGGGGGGGGGTCGATCCGGGCGGGCGGCCTTCAAAGCGTTTTTGGCTTTCCAGAAGGGCGTCGCGGGCCCGTTCCCAATTTTTTTCTTTGATGTAAGAAAGACCGAGTTCCAGATATTCTTCGGGGGTCATCGGTGATATTATACCGCGGATTCCCGGATATGAACTTTCCTCCCCTCGATCTTCACCCTCCCCTCGGCGAACCATTGAAGAATCTGGGGAAGGAGACGATGCTCCTCCATCAATATCCGCTCCGAAAGAAGCTCTTCCGTGTCCCCTTCGATCACCGGCGCGGCGACCTGGGCGATGATCGGCCCATGGTCCATCTCCTCATCGACGATATGGACGGTGCAGCCGCTGACCTTCACCCCATGGGCCAACACCTGGCGATGGGCGCGCAAGCCGGGGAAGGCGGGGAGGAGGCTGGGATGGATATTGATGATGCGATTCCGGTAGGGGTCGATCAAGGCCGGCGAGACCAGGCGCATATAGCCGGCCAACACCACAAAGCTCACCTGATGTTCCCGGAGCCGTTCGACCAAGGCGGCGTCGTAGAGGCTTCGGTCGGCGTAGAGGGAAGGGTCTACAAAAAAAGCGGGAATCTTCCGCCGACCGGCCCGTTCCAGCGCCGGCGCCTCCTTCTTGTCGCTTAACACGACGCCGACCCGCGCCGCCAGGCTTCCCGCTTCGATCGCGTTTAGGATCGCGTCGAGGTTGCTTCCGCGGCCCGACGCGAGGACCCCGAGGATCAACGTTTCGATCGGCCGGCGGCCCGAAGGGGGGCCGGCCTCAGGCATAAATCACCTCTCGGTTTCCTCGGACAACCTCTCCGATCGGAAAGGCCTCCTGACGGAGCCTTTTTAAGAGAGAAAGCGCTGGACGGAGATCCTTCTCCGAGACGGCCCAAATCATTCCGACCCCCATGTTGAAATCGGAATACATCTCTTCCGGATCGATTTCTCCCATCGCTTGCAAAATCTTGAAAATCGAGGGGACCTCCCATTGATCGCGACGCACGCGGGCCGCGCACCCTTTCGGAAGGATGCGGGGAAGATTTTCGGTGATCCCTCCGCCGGTGATATGGGCCGCCCCCTTCAGGTCGATCTTTTCGATCGCTTTTAGGACGGTTTTTGCGTAAATCACCGTCGGCGTCAACAGCGCTTCTCCCAGCGGTTTCGACAGGCCGGGAAGCCGGTCTTTGACCGTGAGCCCGTTTTTCTCGAAAAAAACTTTCCGGACGAGGGAAAAACCGTTGCTGTGAAGCCCGGAGGAGGCGAGGCCGATCAGCCGGTCTCCCGGCCGGATCTTTCTCCCGTCGATGATCTTCTTTTTCTCGACCACACCGACGGAGAATCCCGCGAGGTCATACTCCCCATCGGCGTAAAATGAGGGCATTTCGGCGGTCTCTCCGCCGATCAGGGCGCAGCCGGCTTGGCGGCATCCCTCGACGATCCCCTTCATGACCTCCACCCCCTTTTTCGGATAGAGCTTGCCGGTCGCGAAATAATCGAGAAAAAAAAGCGGTTCCGCCCCGGTGACCGCCACGTCGTTGACGCACATCGCGACCAGGTCGATTCCGACGGTGTCGTGGCGATCGGTCATGAAGGCGATCTTGAGCTTGGTCCCGACGCCGTCGGTCCCGGAAACCAGCACCGGCTCTTTGAATTTTTTGGCGCGAAGGGAGAAAAGGCCCGAAAATCCTCCCAGATCGGTCAGGACTTCCGGCCGGAAGGTGGAGCGGACCAAGGGGGTGATTTTCTGGACGAACCGGTCCCCCGCCTTGATGTCGACCCCCGCGTTTTTATAAGTCAGTTTAGCCATCTGTTTTTAATCTCCGGCGCCGAAAAAAATCATCATATCGCAAGATTTGGAAAAGGTCAATTTGATCGGAGGGCGGGGGCCGGGCTCAATCCCGCAGATAGTCGCGGGCCTCGGTCAGGTACGTTTTGAACGGGTCTTCCATCGAAAGAGGTTTCTTGCCGTCGATGTAAAATCCGGCCCAGTTGATGATATACCCCCGCTTTTTCGCCGCCGGATGGAGGAGGGAGCGGATCAGTTCGCCTCGCGCGGAGGCGCGGGTGTCGCGGGGAGGGGCGCCGGCCGCCAGTTCGACGGCGGCGTCGGTGGTCCGCCGGGGCGCTTTTCCTTCTTCTTCGAGGGCGTAGGAGAGCCCGCGCGCGGGATGAAGGTTGTGATATTCCAGGTCGAGGCTTGCCGCCCAGGGGTCGTCCCACCCTTTCCCTTCCGCTTCCAAAAAAGTATCGAGGAGCCATTTTTTGGAGATCCAGTCGATCTTCCCGACCAATCGGGTCGGGTCGGAGGCGAGCGCCTCCAGGGTCTCGGCCCATTCGCGGAGGACCCAATCGGTTTCATCGTCCTTTCCGGCGAGGTATTTTTCCGCCCTCCGGAGGAAGGCGCTTTGCAGTTCAATCGCAGAGGCCTTTTTGCCGCTTTCCAGCGTGACGATCCACTGAAGCTCCGGGTCGCGCGAGATCCGCTTTAAATCGATCACCGGCTCCCGCAGGGAGAGGCCGGGCGGGCCGACCCCCTCTTCGATCAATGAAAGGACGACCGACGTGGCGCCGAACTTTAAGGCCGTCGCGTATTCGAGCATGTTCGAGTCGCCGAGGAGAAGATGGATCCTCCGGTATCGAAGGGGGTCGGCGAGCGGCTCGTCGCGGGTGTTGACGATGGCCCGATTGAACTGGACCCACTGATAGAAATCGTTCACGATATGGTCGGCCCGCTGGGAGATTTGGAACAGGATGGGAGACCGCATGTGATCGACCTTCAGCGATTTTTCGAGGTCGAGAAGAATCCAGCCGTCCGGCGCGAGGCGCGCCCCCACCCGTCCGGCGCCGGTGAAAATCTGCCGGGTGACCAGAAAAGGGATCATCTGCCCCAGGCCGTCATACGAGAAGGGAAAATCGCGCGGGACGAGGTAATTTTCATGCGATCCGAAGGTCGCCCCGGTCTCATGGTCGATGTTGTTTTTGATGAGGGAGACCCGGTCCGAAAGCCCCAGCGCTTCGAGCGCTCCTTGGAGAATGCGGTCCCCCGCCCGATCGTACGCGACCAGGTCTGAGAGGGAGACGCATTCCGGCGTGGCATATTCGATATGGCCCATATCGAGATAAACCCGCCCCCCGTTGACGATAAATCCTCCATTGCCGGGGGGCTCGTCGTGGCCCCGGTGGTGAAGGTCGGGGAGCCCCAGCTTCAGTTTTTTAAAGACGGCCTCCTTAATCCGGTAGGAGACCCGCTCCGGCGATTCGGACAGGGTGTCTTGGTGGATGAGGCAGCCGTATTCGGTTTCAAGTCCGATAATCCGAGAGAGCATTACTTCAGCCACACTTTGATGAATGCTTGGATCTCTCCTTTGGAGAGGGCGCGGTATTTGGAACTCCCCGGCAGGGTCCGGTCGAGAAGGACGATTTCGACGGTCCCCTCTTGAAGGCTCTTTTTAAGAAGCAGGTCGAGTTGGCCGGGCGCCGGGGGCTCGTTCTCCGTGTCGGAGGGAAGTTTTGAAACGGCCCAGGTCCGCAGCGCGAGTTGAACCGCATCCGACAAGGAGAGCGCGCCGGTCTCTCCGGCGGCGTTGAGAAAGGCTTCCATCCGCCGGCCGATTTGGGGGGTCGGAGCGAGAACGGCGGTCGCCTCGCTCTCTTCAAAGACGCCGTCGTAATTCAACCGGACGAAGAGCGGCTTGCCGGAGGGGGCCGAAACCTCCGCCATGACGATCTTGCAGATGTACGGAGCATGAAGGGCCTCTTCAAAAGCCTGTTTCACCAAGGGGGCCAGGCCGAATTTGATCAATCTCCGGACGGTGACATCCGTCGGGGAGCGATTGAACCCTTCCACGTGGGAGAGGTCGAGCACGACGGTCCGAAGCTTTTCCAAATCGGCCGGATGCCCGATTCCCCCGAATACGATCTGGTCGTAGATCTCGTAGAGTTTCGCCGTTCCCCCTCCGATGGTCGCCAAAAGAAGACCGTTTTGAAAGGGGAGGGAGACGATCGGGGCGCCGGAAGCGAGCTGCTCTTCGAGATATTCGCGGCGATTCCGGATCGCCTCGACCCATCGATAGGGTTCTTCATACATGATTCGAGTCTCCTAAGGTAGGGGCAATTCATGACCTTCGGGGAATGGTTTGAGGCAGAACGAAAACCATGACCTCAAGGAAATGGTTTGAGGCAGAACGAAAACCATGAATTGCCCCTACCTTAATTCCGGATTTTGGTGTTTTCCCTACACCCCGGTCTTTGGCGCCGTGGCCACCTTTTTCGCATAGACCGATTCGAGTGTTTCTGCGGGAACGTCGCGGACCCCCTCCCGCGTGATGAGCTTGATGAGGGGATAGAGACGCGCCTCGCGGTTGACCCCTCCGGTCGCGGCGTCGAACTCCGCGGCGGTTTCCAACAGGCGGACGGCGAGAACGATCGCTTCCTCCTCCGAAAGGCTTGCGAGCGGTTTGGCGCCCCAACGGTTTTCGTAGTGAAGGACCCCCCGGATCGGGGGAGAGCCGGAACCGGAAGTGGCGAACTCGACCCCTTCGAATTCCGCCCCCAAGACATCGTAGAAGAAAATCTTCCCTTCGTCGCGGGAGAGGTCATAGGCCGCGTAAATCGGCGCCACGGCGCCGATCCCTTGCATCGCCATCGGGATGTTTTCCTTGAGAAGCTTTGAAAGGGCCCGGACCTTCCCCTCCAGGCTCATCTCCTGAAGCTGGCTCCTGCGATAATACTTGAAGGTATGTTCCATGACGCGGGCGATTTCGAAGGCGGCGGCGGGGACCCCGGCGATCGCCATGACGGAGGTTCGGTCGATGTCGATGACCTTATCGGTCCGGTCATGCATCACCGTCGTCCCGGCGGTGGCGCGGCGGTCCCCCGCGATCAGGAGGCCTTCCCGGTATTTCAGCGAGAAGATGGTGGTCCCATGCGTGATTGGGATCGACGCGTACGGGGTGGTCGAGGCCGGAAAGGAGGCCGGTCCGAGCCGGTATCCTTTTTCTTTGAGAAGCGCCCAAAAATCACCGTTGCTCATCGTTTCTCCCATCTTGATGACAGGGGAGGCGCGGGGGCCTGCCCCTACAATTTATTCGCCCGTTCTCTGGCGGTACCGCTCGGCCTGCTTGGGATCGACCTTCCGCATC
>DATDON010000214.1:0-11568 GCA_035293225.1 Candidatus Manganitrophaceae bacterium | reverse complement strand
GTCGCTCGCTTTTATTTATTCGTCATCTCGCGAAGGACGTCGAGCTTCGCCATGGCCGCTCCGGAATCGATCGACTCCGCCGCAATCGCCAATCCATCCTGCAACGTCTGCGCTTTTCCGGCCGCCACCAGCGCCGGCGCGGCGTTCATCAAAACGATATCCCGCTTCGGCCCTTTTTCTCCCTTCAAGATCGAAAGAAGAATCGAAGCGTTCACCTCCGCGTTCCCCCCGATTAAATCTTTCACGCTTCCGGTCGCAATCTGAAAATCTTGGGGCTCGAGAGTGTAGGCGGCGACCCGTCCCCCTTTCCCTTCGGAGACGCGGCTTTTGCCGGTGATCGTAATTTCGTCGAGCCCGTCCATTCCATGGACAATAAAGCAGTGTCGGGAGCCGAGGTTGAGAAGGACCTGCGCCAACAGATCGGTCAGATGGGGGGCATAGACCCCCAACACCTGAATCGACGCGCCGGCCGGGTTCGTGAGGGGCCCCAGGATATTGAAGATGGTTCGTATCCCCGTCTCCTGGCGGGTCGGCGCCGCATGTTTCATCGCGCCGTGGAAGAGAGGGGCAAAGAGAAAACCGATCCCGATCTCATTGATGCAGGTTTCAACGCGATCGGGAGGGAGGTCGATCCGGACCCCGATCGCCTTCAACACATCGGCGCTGCCGCAGGAGCTGGAGACGGAGCGGTTCCCATGTTTGGCGACGGTCACCCCCGACCCGGCGACCGCAAAAGCGGCCGCCGTCGAGATGTTGAAGGTCTGCATCCGGTCGCCGCCGGTGCCGCAGGTGTCCACCACCAGCGGATCGTCAACGCGAACGCGGGTCGCCTTCTCGCGCATGACCCGGGCCGATCCGGTAATTTCGGAGACCGACTCCCCTTTCATCCTCAAAGCGGTGATATAAGAGGCGATCTGGGAGGGGGTCGCCGCCCCCTCCATAATCTCCCGCATCGCCGCTTCGGCCTCCGTTTCGGTGAGATCGACCCGTTCCACCACTTTTGAAATCGCCTCTTTGATCATCGATTCCCCCGATTATCTCACGCCGATCGTCTGCATTTCCAAAAAATTTTTTAATAACTCTTTCCCCACCCGCGTCAAAATCGATTCGGGGTGAAACTGAACCCCTTCGATCGGAAAAGTCTTGTGTCTCACCCCCATCACCTCTCCCTCTTTCGTCCAGGCCGAAATTTCCAAAACATCAGGCATGCTCTCCCGGCGGATGATGAGGGAATGGTACCGGGTCGCCTCAAAGGGATTCGGGAGCCGATGATAAATCGACCGGCCGTCATGCTCGATCATCGACGTTTTTCCATGCATAAGCCGGGGGGCGCGGACCACTTCGCCGCCGAACGCCTCTCCGATCGCCTGATGGCCGAGACAGACCCCCAATACCGGGATCCGGGGGCCGAACGTCCGGACGACCTCGACCGAAATCCCCGCCTCCTTGGGGGCGCCGGGCCCCGGGGAGATGACAATCCGCTCCGGGCGCAACTTTTCGATCTCTTGAAGGGTGATCCGGTCGTTCCGGTAGACCGACATCTCCGCCCCCAACTCTCCCAGGTATTGAACGAGGTTATAGGTGAAGGAATCGTAATTGTCAATGACAAGCAGCATATCGTTATTCGTTATTCGTTATTCGTAAAAACACAACTATTTTATTTACGTTTAACGATTCACGTTTAACGTCGTTTACTCCAGTCCCCTCTCCGCCGCCTCGATCGCGGCGAGCATCGCCTTCGCCTTGTTCATCGTCTCTTCGTATTCCCGGTCGGGATCGGAATCGGCCACGATTCCAGCCGCCGCCTGGACCATCGCGCGGTTTCCCTCGATGATGATCGTCCGGATGGTGATACAGGTGTCCATATTTCCTTGGAAGCTGAAATAGCCGACGGCCCCCGCGTAGAGCCCGCGCGCGTCCGGCTCGAGCTGATTGATGATCTCCATCGCCCTGATTTTCGGCGCTCCGGTCACCGTCCCGGCGGGAAAACAGGCCTGCAAGACGTCGAATGCGTCTTTTCCTTCTTCGAGGGCGCCGACCACGTTGGAAACGATGTGCATCACATGCGAGTAGCGCTCGATGACCATCAATTCGTCCACCTTCACCGTCCCGTAGCGGGAGATCCGGCCGAGGTCGTTCCGGCCGAGATCGATCAGCATGACATGCTCCGCCCGCTCCTTGGGGTCGGCGAGAAGTTCGCGCTCAAGGGCCAGGTCCTCCTGCGGCGTCCTTCCCCTCCGGCGGGTCCCGGCGATGGGACGGGTCTCGACCTGCTTTCCCTCCAAACGAACCAACACCTCGGGGGAGGTTCCCACCACATGGAGCTGATCGAACTTCAGGTAGTACATGTACGGAGAAGGATTAATGCTCCGGAGGGCGCGATAGACCGTAAAAGGGTCGGCGTTCAGAGACGTGGAAAAGCGCTGTGAGAGCTGGACCTGAAATATATCCCCCGCTTGAATATATTCCTTCGCTTCAAGGACCGCCTTTTTGAATTGGTCCCGCGTAAAATTGGAACGCGGCGCCTCTTTTTGATCGATCTTGGTCGAACCCGCCGGCGGAGCGGACAAAGGACGGTGAAGGCGCTCAATCATCGCCTCAATCTTTTGAACCGCTTCTTGGTAAGCTTCTTTTAAATTCCGATCTTGGATAAAGGCGTTCGAGACGACTTTGATCCGGTGACGGACATTATCAAAAATAAGAAGGGTATCCGTCAAGACGAAAAAAAAATCGGGGGTGGATTGCGGCGCCGCTTTAAATCGGATCGGCTCAAAAAACCGGACCGCCTCATAGCCGATCACGCCGACCGCCCCGCCAAAAAAACGGGGAAGCCCTTCCATTTCAACCGGTTTGAACTCGGAGAGAATCTTTTTTAAGACTTGCAACGGCCGGCCGTTCGCCGCCATCCGCTCCATTTTCCCGTCACGGACCACCTCCACCTGGTCATCATTTCCTTTAAAAACAATGGAAGGATCGGTACCCAAAAAGGAATATCTCCCCCATTTCTCCCCCCCCTCCACACTTTCCAGGAGATAGGCGTACCTCTCTCCCTTTATTTTCAAAAACGCCGAAACAGGGGTTTCGGTATCGGCCAGGATCTCCCGGTAAACCGGAATGAGATTTCCCTCTTTGGCTTTTTCAGAGAACAGGTCAAACGAAGGGGTAACCATTAAACTCCCGAGTTCAATAGGGTTTTCAGGCTACCACAGAGGGTAAAAGATGTCAATAATGGAAGCGCTTTGAAATTCCCTTTTCCGGCGCGATTTTAACTTGACTTCTCAATAAATATCAGACTAAATAGTGCAGATTAATAGGGATGCGTGACCAGCCTTTTATTATATTTTATATTATTTAATTCTAAATTAATAACCAACTGATTTTTAATCTATTTTTATTCATTCTTCTTCTTATTTATATGCAGAAATACTTAGATTTAACAAAATATAGATGGGAAGAGGTTCAACGATGTCTAAGCTCTTTGACAGGCTTTTCGCTGCTCATTTATGATCCGGCCAAACACAAGCCTTGCACCCCGATCACCGACGAAAACATCTTCTGCCATCTCGTCCACCAAACCGAGAGGGCGTCGCTTTGTCAAACGACATTGGCCCAACAGGTCGATCTCGCCGTCCAGACACAAGAAATTTCCTTCTCTAAGTGCCAGGCAAACCTGAACTATTTCGTCATCCCGATCCGCGTTTCCAACGAAATAAATTACACCATAGTAGGTGGGAACACCTATTTTGCCTTTGACGAGTTTTCCGATTTCAGAGAAAAGGCGCCGCGATGGGGAATCGCCCCTGCGGCGCTTGCGTCATCAGCAAATAAAATTCAATTTGGAACCCCCGAAATTCTTCAGGAGGCCGCCCGGACCCTCCAGACGATTGGGACCGCGCTTTTGGAAAATATTTACCACCGGAATCATTATCAGTTAAAGACCACTCACCTGACCACCCTGTTGGACATCGCAAGTCAATTCAAAAGAGATTTCGTTCCTTCCGAACTTTATATGGTTCTTTTAAATACTCTCGGAATCCTTTTTGATCTTAAGAGCGCCTGCGTCTTCCATCAGAGCGAAAAACAGGGCGCCCACAAAGGGGTCGCCGTCTTCGGCTTTAAAAAGGAAACCCTTTATCAATCGGAAGCGTTCTTAGATCCCTTGCTTCAGAAACGGAAAGAGGGAGAAGATTTCGTTTTCAGCGACACGACGTTTGACCTGCTCAAATCGAAACTTCCGGCCGACTCAAACGCCTGCTATCTCGTCCCCATTTTTGAGAGCCCGAACGCCAAAACCACCCTGGCTATTTTTAACAGCTTATTGACAAAAGACGATCTTAAGATGATCGCCTCTTTTTGCCAGCAGGCCGGAACGGTACTTGAAAAAACAGAGTTAAAAAACCAACTGACGCAGCAACAGAAAATTATTCGATCTCTCACAGATCTGACGACGATTATGGGCGCCCCCCTTTACCTCGACCATCTTCATGAAAATATTTTGGAGCAAACGCTCCATCTTCTCCAGGCGGAACAAGGCTCCTTAATGGTTTGGGACCCGGGGAAGAACGAGCTTTCCATCAAGGCGATGAGAGGGATGAATAAAGCGCTCTTGGAAGCGATGAATCTCAAATCGGGGGAAGGGATCGCGGGAAAAGTGTATCAAACCGGCGCCCCTCTTCTGTCGCAAAATATTTCGGCCGATCCCCGAATTCACCAAGAGCCGAGACCCCGGTACAAAACCGCCTCATTCGTCAGCGTCCCGTTGAAACTCAGAAACCGCGTCATCGGCGTCATCAACCTGGCCGACAAAATCACCGGGCGCCTCTTTTCCGAGGAAGACCTCCAGCTTCTCACGGCCCTCGGAAGTTATATCTCGATCGCAATAGAGCGCTCCGAGCTCTACGAAAAAACGGAGGAGCTCAAAAAAATATCGATCACCGATTCGCTCACCGGCCTGCTCAACCGCCGTTATTTCCAGGAACGTCTGACGGAAGAGGTCGAGCGCTCCCGCCGGCATCAGCTTCCGGTCTCCTTGGTCATTATGGACATTGATAATTTTAAGTCGTTCAACGACCGGTTCGGCCATCCCGGCGGAGACGAGATTTTAAAATTTCTAAGCGTGGCCCTCAGAAACTACATCCGGACCATCGACGTCGCCGCCCGATACGGCGGAGAGGAATTTACCGTGATTCTCCCGCAAACCAATAAGGAAGAAGCCCGCATTATCGCAGAGCGTCTTTGCAGGGAGATCGAAAAAAAGGAGACGCTTCAGAAAAAGTTTTCCGACCTGGGGAACTTGACGGTCAGCATCGGCCTGGCGACCTTCCCGGATGACGCCGAGACCATCGAGGAGTTGATCCGAAACGCCGACCGGGCACTCTACCAGGCGAAACTCCAGGGAAAAAACAGGGTCGTGGCATTTAATCAGGAACCCCTTATTTAAGAAGAGCCGAGATCGCAGGATGGGCACAGGGTGGGACACTGCATGTGTTGCATGTGCTGCGTGGGCTTCATATGAAGAGGGCGTCGGCGAACGATTCAACATCGAATGGAATCAGGTCTTCCACCCCTTCCCCCACCCCGACGTGGGTCACCGGGACGGAGAGCGCTTCTACAATAGGAACGATGATCCCCCCTTTCGCCGTTCCATCCAGTTTCGTCAAAATGACGCCGGTCACTCCAATCGCTTCATGAAAGAGTTTCGCCTGGGAAAGGGCGTTCTGGCCGGTGGTCGCGTCCAACACCAAGACGCGATGATGCGGCGCGCTTGGAAGCGCTTTGGCGATGACCCGCTTCATTTTTTTTAATTCTTCCATTAAGTTGCTCTTGGTCTGAAGCCGGCCGGCGGTGTCGATCAAAAGATGATCGACCTTCCGAGCGCGGGCCGCGTTGACCGCGTCGAACGCCACAGCGGAGGGATCGGCCCCCTCTTGACGTCCGATCACCTCGATCCCGACCCGCTCTCCCCAAATTGCAAGTTGAGCGCCCGCCGCCGCGCGGAACGTGTCGCACGCCCCGAGAAGAACTTTTTTCCCTTCATCTTTTAACTGTCGCGCCCGTTTTCCGATGGTGGTTGTTTTTCCGACCCCGTTCACACCGATAAAGAGGGTGACGACCGGGGGCGGAAAATCTTCCTCCCGCCGCACCCCTTTATTCAGAATGGTCACCACGTACGACCTCAGCTTCTTTTTTAAAGAAACCGGATCCGATATCTCTTTTCGGCTGATCGACGCCTTGAGACCGCTGATGAGCCGATCGGTCACCTCCGTCCCCAAATCGGCCGTAATCAGAAGTTCTTCCAATTGATCGAGGGTCTTCTGATCAAGCGTCGGCGTGTCGAGAAAAATAGACTCCAATCCCGTTGAGAGATATTGACGCGTTTTGGCCAACCCTCTTCCGATCTGCCCCCAAAAGCCTTCCGCCATTTTCTTCCTCTTTTTATTTTCCCTCTCGCAGAGGGGACGCTACATCTCCCTTTGGATCTCTTCGACCGCCCATCGCATCCACCGCCTCGCCTGCCCTAAATTTCCCGCCGGATTGAAGACGAGAAACAAAAAGTAATCTTTTTGAAGAGGCTTCATGAGACAGATTCCTCTCTCCGATGAAATCACGATTTCGGTCGGCCGGAGACCGGCCGTTCGGCCCATCAACGCCTCGATCTCAAACCAGACGATGCCGTAGCTCGCCCCCATCAATTTTATCTCTTCCCCCGAGCGGCCGGCATCATAGGCGATCGCCTCCCCTTCCCGATCGACGAAGATCGCGCCGATCGCGCCATCGACCTGACGCGTCATTTTTTTAAGAATCTGTTCAAAGGGCATGATTTTCAGGCGCCGCCTCTCCGGAGCCGGTTATCGGTTCCGAACCGTTTGATCATCGCTATAAATCCGGGCGAACAAAAGTCTTTCCCGCCGTCGCATCCGCCGCGCCTCTCGGGACCCGCGTTCATGGTCATATCCAAGAAGATGGAGAATTCCATGGATCAATAAGACCAGAATTTGATCGGGGAGGCTCCTTCCAAACTCAGCGGCCTCTTTCTGGGCGGTGTCGAGCGAGATCATGACATCCCCTAAAAAATAGGGATGGAGATTTCCTCCAATCCCTTCCAACATCGGAAAAGCGAGAACATCGGTCGGCTTATCTTGTTTCCGATAATCCCGATTATATACCCGGATCTGACGGTCATTGACAAGAAGAAGCCCCAATTCCGCCTGATCGAACTTTTGCAACATTAAGATTCGTCTCGCCCATTGCAAAACCTTTTTCCTGTTGATTCTATATCTTTTCTGTTTATTCTGAATCGAGATACGCATCCGTCTTTCTTAATCAGAGAGGACAAATAAAACGCGCAAGGCGCCGCCGAAGGCAAAAAATAATCGTGACGATTTTAACTCTCCGGCATCCTCCTTATAAATAAAAAAGACCTCATCAGCTTGAGGTCATTTGAAAAAGGAGGCCGTTCAACCGCCGGACCGGTCTATTTCTTCTTCCCCTTTCCCCCTTTTTCGGAGTACCGTTCATAGGCCTTTACAATTTCCTGGACCAGCCGGTGTCGAATGACATCTTTTTCGCTAAAGTAGCAGAACTTGATTCCGGGAACTTGCTCCAAAATCTTTTGAATCTCGATCAAACCGGAAATTCGCTCCACCGGCAGATCGACCTGTGTAATGTCTCCCGTAATAACCGCTTTGGAGTGAAACCCAAGACGGGTCAGGAACATCTTCATCTGCTCGGAAGTGGCGTTTTGCGCCTCATCGAGGATGATAAAGGAATCGTTCAAGGTTCGGCCGCGCATAAAGGCGAGTGGCGCGATTTCAATGTCACCGCGCTCCAAAAGACGGTTCGCCCGCTCCACATCCATCATATCATAGAGGGCGTCATAGAGGGGCCGAAGATAAGGATTCACCTTCTCGAACATGTCCCCCGGCAAGAATCCGAGCTTCTCGCCCGCCTCCACCGCCGGCCGGGCCAGGATAATCCGGTTGACCTCCTTCCTTAAAAAGGAGGAAACGGCCATTGCCATCGCCAAATAGGTCTTTCCGGTCCCCGCCGGTCCAATCCCGATGACGATGTCGAATTTTTGAATACTTTCGATATACTCTTTTTGGGCGGGAGATTTCGGCGTGATGAATCTTTTTTTCCCAAAAACGGCGATGGAATCTTGTCGATCCGGATGCGGGGCGGGAGAGACGTTCTGCTGGGAAGCGCGGATCGCATAACTGACATCCTCCGCGGTGGGGCGAAAACCTTCTTTCGAAAGGGCGGTGAGATCCCCGATCACCCTCTCGGCCTGCTTCACCTGGTCCGGCTCCCCCTCGATGGTGACCTCTTCCCCTCTTGCCCTCACCTTCACGGAGAAGGCGCGTTCGATCATCTTAATGTGGCGATCATGACTCCCATACAGGGCGGCGGTATCGGTTCCCTCCTCTAAGTTCAATTTTTCAATAAAAGATTTTTTCAATGAAGAAAAATTTCTCCAAAACGCTCAGATAATTATCAATAACATTATATCAATCCTCCGTTCAAATTACAAGGGAAGCGCGGGACTCAAAGTTCCAAAATTTTCTTCTTCAGGATCAGAATTTCCAGCGCCATCGCCGCTTTATTCATCAATTTTTTTAAAATGGGGAGATTTGAAATCGGGCGTCGGCTTTGGGCGTTATCACCATAAATCAACCCAACCGTCTCCCCCCCGATCAGCAGGGGGAGGATGATGATCTCTTTCACATCCCCCCCTCCGATTGTTTTCAAGAGGGCGGTCAGCGTCGAAGAGGGCTCTATTTCACCTTGATAAAAAAGCTTCCGTTGAACCACTTCCAAAAACGCCGGAAGCTCCACCAGGGGCGCCTCCAGTTCAGACTCCAGCGTCGCATCACAGAGAGGGAGCGACATCAGCATCGTAATCTGCCCCCCTTTAATCCCAAAAAGGATCACCCGGTCCAAAATCAAGCAGAGATTTTTAAGCAAAACGGCGAAAATCTCATCCCTGTTTTTCCCATGAATAAAATCTCCTTTGGCCTGCGTCATAAATTGTTCAAACTCTTCCTGGGTAGGCTCCCGTCGATCCGTCCTTCTCTCCGATAAACGGGTCAGCCGATGGCGTTCTTCATTCAGGATGGAAATATATCGAAGCGGACGGCCGATGTGATAATAACGCTCCAGGGCGAGACGCAACCGGACTTCGGAAGAGAGATAGGGTTTAACGGAGAGGCCCGTCAGAAATGAAAGTTCATCCACCGCTTCCAGATCGGTCGGATCGATCATCGCCACATAGAGCGACTTTTTGTCGAGGGCAAAAGGAACCACATGACGCTTTTCAGCCACTTCCTTCGGGATGATTGAAGTGACTTTTTCCGAGATCGTCTCCAAGACGGCCGGATCGACGCTCGGGACATTTAATTTCTTGCTTAAGAACCGCGCCAGATCTTCTTCACTGATGTATCCGAGCTCGACGAGATTGGTCCCGATTCTTCCCCCCATCGTCACCTGTCGTTCGAGGACGGTGGAAAGCTGACTTTCCGTCAACTTCCCTTCACGGACCAGAAACTCCCCCAATCTTGTCGCCATTTCTCCCTCGCCGGACGGGCCTCGGAGAGAAGACTATCAGAAATGAGGCTTCAGCGCAACGCTTACAATCATCTTATTTTCTAAGCCAGTGGACGATTTTCGAGATCACGGAGGTGACCGGCTTGTTTTCGGCCTCGATAATCACACCGGTGGCGATCTGGATTTTCTTCTTCAATGTTTCTTGTCCTTCTTTGGGAGGGGGAATAATGATCGCTTCTCCCGTCGGCGGCGCGCCCGGGCCCAATCTCACCCCCTTGGCGACGGTCACATTGCCCGATATGGCGCTTGTGGCGCCCGGGTCCATGATCGCCACCGTCTCCGGCGCGACCCCGTTCGTGTACCCCACCGCGTAGAGGAACGACTCTCCGCCATAGGAGCAGGCGTCGGAATCGGGCTTGTAGGTGAGAAAGTCGACAAGGCCGCCGACCGCGAGGGGCCGGGTGATCACCCGTTCACTGGTGGGACTGGTCGACAACGCTAAATACCACCCATTGTTCGAAGCGGCCGGCGCGGTTGAAGAGGGGCTGATCGACGTCACGATCGCCTTAAACCCGAAACTATTGGTCGCTGAATCATAAAGACATTCCTGGCGGGTCCCGGTCACCGTCCCGGTCGTGGTGAAGCTGGTCCGATCATCCATCCCACTGGCCGTGCTGAGAGGATAGGTAATGCCGGTAGACTTGTCTTTTAACCCCAGGAATATTTGGCCGGAGGCGTCTTGTTCATCGACATCGCTGTTGTACTTCCCGGAGCCGATATAGACCCAGACATTGTTATCGGCGTCCTTCGCCGAATCGGGAGAGGCGGTAAAGGGATAATTATCCGAAAAAAGATATTTCACCGCGGGGGTCCAGGCCGCCGTCAGGTCTTGATCCGGAATCGCGATCCCGACCAGTTTCCCTTTCCATGTCGGATTGGTATACGCCGTGCCGAAATAAATAGCCTCCGACCGGTAATCTTTGTCGGCGTCGATCGCCAGCAGGTCCCCGATGACGGCGTTGTGGTCGAGCTGGATCTTTTTCACCAGGTCGCCGGTCGTTAAATCGAGGAGATAAATGTAGCCTGCGCTGTCTCTCGCCAGGTCTATGCCGCTCTTGGGAAGCTGCTCAGAGCCGGAGCCGAACGCCACGTACCAATAGCCGTTCGTCCCTTTGCTCCCCGTCCGGACAATGGCGGGGAAGGTCGTGGCATACCCCATCTCTTGATCCGAAAACTCCCAGAGCGGGACAGGACTCTCCGGATCGGTGATGTCGATCGCATAATAGGAAGAAAATCCGCCATTTGCGATCGGAGGGGCCGGCGTTCCCCCCTCGCATGCGCCGCCGAATCTCATCCCGCCGATCAGAATCGTCTTCCAACTGCTTGCCGTCCTGGCGTCGGTCGGAGCGCCCCCGACGCTGGCGTCGATCAATCGCACCGAGAGGTCATTGAAGTACAGGTGGCAGTAACCGGTGCTGGCGAGGTATTTAAGATATGGGAAGGAGTTGAACGGGATATATCCCAAGACCTCTTCGCCGAGCCTGTTTGTCGCGGTGTCCCCGAAGAAATTCTGGAAGAGGGCCTTCACCCCCGCCAACAGGCCGGTGTCTTTCAGATAACCGACCCGGAAGGCGTGGAGCACCCCGTCGTTCGCCCCGACAAAGGCGACCGAGGAGCGCTGTTTATAGGGGTCGCTGGTGATATAGCTGTAATAGGTGCTGTCGCCGTAATCGATGTGATAGGTGTTCAACGGGGTGTTCGCAAAGACCTTCGGGGTCGAACTGATGATATCCCCCAGCTTCCAGACATTCCCGTTGGCCGACCCGCCGCCGACCGTCAGACGCCGATCCCGGTAGGTCGGGCTCACCGTCGACCCGCAGGCGCTGTCCCCCGTCGCGCCGGTCTCCAGACACTCACCCCGGACATATTTAATGATGTTGTCATCGGCCGGGTTGAGCTCGTTCTTGAGGGTTGCGCTCATCCCGGTGTCGAATGTGGGGAAAGGATCCTCGATAAAGGTATGGG
>DATDON010000213.1:0-3799 GCA_035293225.1 Candidatus Manganitrophaceae bacterium | reverse complement strand
GAGGGTGGGGTCTTCCGGAAAGATGGCCGAGGCGTCTGAAAAGATCCGGAGCGCGGTATCGAACTCTTTCTTTTCCAAAAAGAGGGTTCCAAGTAAATGATAGCCCAACACGGCGTTGGGATCGACTTCGATAATTCTTCTCAGTTTTCTTTCAACCTCTTCGAAGTCCCCCGCGTTATAGCGCTCTTTAGCCTGCCGGAAAAGGGTCGGCGCATCTTCGGGCGCGCCGGAGGGGGGCGGAGATTTCGGTTCCATCGTTGCCTCGGAAGAGGGGTGAAACGCGTTGGAAATTTCGGTCTCCGGAACGGAGAGGGCCGGTCCGTCCTCTTCAGAAGGAGCGAAGACCTGAATTTTGGGAGGGCCGGCGCCCTCTTGGCCGATGAGCCGGAAAAACCCGGTTTTAAATCCTTCGAGTCGGGAGAGAATCCCTTTCTCATCGAGGTATTGATGAACCGAGACCCGCGTCGTTTCCAAAATGGGAATCCGGTTTCGAATGTCACGAACGAGCGTCTGGTCGGAGAGAAGGACGAGAAGGAAAAGCACGGCGAGCGGAATCATGAAGAGAAAGGCGCTGATCCATCGGGAGAGGCTTCTTCCGCGAGGGGGAGGGAGGACGATTTTGATATCCTTCAAGTTTTTTCGGACGTCCCCTTGAGGGTCGGAGGAGGGGCGGGCAAGGGCGCTTCGGCTCTCTTCAGGGACGATAAGAGGCTCGCCCTCGGTGACCAGCCGGAACCGTTTTGTGTCTTCTTCAATCTCTTCCTGATAGAGGGCCTGTATATAGCCCGAGAGAGAGAGGCTGCTGAAGGCGTATCCCTTTTGGGTGATCAGGCTCTCCAGCGCCATTTGCATTTCGGAAGCCGTCTGATACCGATTTTCGACCTCTTTCGCCAAGGCTTTGGACAAAATGGGCTCCAATTCGGGAGGAATCGCCGGATTGAACTGAGCGGGAGGGGGCGCCTCTGCCTTTCGGACCTTTTCCAAGACGGAGATCTCGTCATTGCCGGTAAAGAGCCGTTGTCCGGTGACCGCCTCATACAGGACGATTCCGAGCGCGAAAATATCGGTCCGGCGATCAACCGGCTTTCCCCACGCCTGCTCCGGCGACATATAGGCCAGTTTCCCCTTCAGAACGCCGGTCTTGGTCTCTTGGCCACCCATCGCCGCTTTGGCGATGCCGAAGTCGACCAACTTGACCTCCCCTTCATACGAGACCAAAATGTTCTGAGGAGATATGTCCCGGTGGACCAGGTGGAGATCGTTCCCGTGAAGGTCTTTTTTCCGATGGGCGTAGTCGAGCGCCGAGCAGATTTTACTGACAATGAGAAGGATGTCTCCGATCGAAATCGGAAGTTTCTTCGCTTTCGCCTGGTTGAGTAAGGTGCGGAGATCCCTCCCCATAATATATTCCATGGCGATGTAATATGATTGATCGACGCTTCCCAGATCGAAGATTTGGACGATGTTTTGATGGGAAAGGAGGGCGGCGAGCTTCGCCTCGTTGATAAACATATTGACGAATTCTTCCCCTTGGGTGAGGTGGGGAAGGATTCGCTTGATGGCGACGACTTTTTCGAAACCGGACAGGCCGGTTTGTTTGGCGAGAAAGAGCTCGGCCATCCCTCCCGATCCGATTTTATCGAGGAGGAAATATTTGCCGAAGCGGATAGGTTGGCTCATCACTTTTTCTAAATGAAGGGTTAGGGGAGCGGGCAAGAAAAATGTACCACCCAATCCGGAAGGTGTCAAATATAAGGGCTTGTCAATAAAAGAGAATCAGGTTGGAGCGATCAGGAGGCGCATTTGAACAATCGATCGGCGTTCCGGGAAGTGGCTTGGGAGATTTCTTCGAAGGATACGGAGCGGAGGCTCGCGATCTTTTCGGCGACCACCCGGACAAAGGCGGGCTCGTTCCGCTTTCCCCGAAACCCTTGCGGAGCCAAATAGGGGGCGTCCGTTTCGATTAAAATCCGATTGATGTCTGCGGTCGCCGCCGCCTCTTGGAGGGCGCCCGCTTTAGGAAAGGTCACAATCCCTGAAAAGGAGAGATAAAAGCCGAAATCGATCGCCCGCCGCGCGACCGATTGATCCCCGGTAAAACAGTGGAAGACCCCTCCGACCTTTTCGACATGTTCCTGAACATTTTCTTTCGAAAGAAGATCAAAGGTCTCTTTCCACGCGTCGCGGGTATGGATCACGAGCGGAAGGTTTTTTTTCTTCGCCAGCCGGATCTGTTCAATAAAGCCGCGCCGCTGATCCTCGGCGGGGGAATGACTGTAATAGTAATCAAGCCCGGTCTCCCCCCAGCCGACGACTTTGGGGTGTTCCGCGAGTTTTTCGAGCGAGCCGAGGATCTCTTCATTGATCCCTTTCGCCTCATGCGGATGGACCCCCACGGCGGCCCAGAGGAAAGGATAACGCTCCGCCAGCGCGACGGCCCTCCGGCTGGAGGGGAGATCCGTTCCGATCAGGATCATTTTCCCGACGCCGGCCGCGAGGGCCCGTTCAATGACCGCCGGCCGGTCGAGGTCGAATTCCGACTCAGCGAGATGGCAATGGGTGTCGATTAACATAGACGGAAATCTTACCGTTATTTTCAGGCAATTTCAACCGGTATGCATATTTTTTACGAAAGATGAAATTTTAGAGTCAATCTGGCTCTTTTTTTTCCCAATTTATTTGATTTTATCGAGTTAAATCGGAAAATTTTTTAAAACATGTCCACTATCGGCGCTTTCCATCCGTTTTTTTTGGGCCTGTTTCTTGCTTTTTTTCGGAGATCATGACGGTTGAGGGGGGTCGTTGATCGATGGGCAAAGAAAGGCGATGAAAAATCTGACGCTTATCTTTCTCGTGATGTCGCTGGTGGGAGCCGGCTGCGCCATGAAAAAGGAGCGGGCCGCTCCATTCCCTCCGAATAGAACGATTGAGGCTCAAATCAAAAACAAACTGGAAAACGATCCATTGACCGCCCCGTGGGATGTTCGGGTGAAGGCCGAAGGGAACAAGGTGACATTGACCGGACTGGTCGACCGGGAAGAGGAGCGTCGCCGGGCGGAGGAGCTGGCGCGAGCGGTTGTCGGCGAACTTCGGAAGGTGGAGAACCAACTCTTGTTGACCCAGGAGGTCATTTTGGACAATTCGATTGTGGCAAAATTAAAAACGGATCTCCTGACCGATCCGACGACCCGTTTGATCCCTATCGATGTCCAAAGCCATAAAGGGAAAGTGACGCTCCGGGGCTCCGTTAAAACGGACGAGCAGAGTCGCCAGGCTGAAGCGTTGGCGCGGAACACATCAGGTGTCGTGGCTGTTGACAACCGATTGAAGGTTAGCGGATAGCCGGTATGGTTCATTACGATGTGGTCGTCGTGGGGATGGGACCGGCCGGCGCCTTGGCGGCCTTTGAACTGAGCCGTTTAGGACGCCGGGTCTTGGCGATAGAACAAGCCCCCTTTCCGCAATTTAAAATCTCGGGAGGGGTTTTAACTGTTCGGGCGTCCAAGTTGATCCCGTTTGATTTTTCCGGAGAGATTGAACAGGTCATTCATGGGGTCACGCTCAACCTGCGGGGGGAAGCGCGGTTTACGTTCGAATCCCCTCGGCCGATCGCCTATACTCTTTCGCGCGACCGTTTTGATTTTCTTCTCGTCTCAAAGGCGAAGGAGAGCGGGGCCCTCGTTTTAGACAAGGTCTCTCTCCTCGATTGGGTCGAGGAGGAAGATCAAGTCCGCGTTTTCACGAGCATGGGGGAATGGCGCTGCGACTACTTGATCGGAGCGGACGGCGCCAACAGCCT
>DATDON010000212.1:0-2585 GCA_035293225.1 Candidatus Manganitrophaceae bacterium | reverse complement strand
GAGGAATTCGGCGGAGATGGTCCGGAAGTTGATCAGCAAGAAAGAGATGTACGAGGTGGTTCAAAAACACCAGGTCCCCACCCCCTTCACCCTCTTTCCGAACAACCTGGAGGAGGCGGCCGCCTACGCGGAAAAAGCGGTTTTTCCGGTCATGTTGAAGGGAATCCTGGGGAACCGGCTCCAGGCGAGGACCCGGAAGAAGATGGTGATCGTCCGCTCCAAGGAAGAATTGATCGAAAACTACAAGCGGTTGGAAGATCCGAATTTTCCCAATCTCATGTTGCAGGAGTATATACCCGGTGGAGACGATCAGGTTTACATCTTCAACGGTTATTTTAATAAGGAGTCCGAATGTTTGGCCGGCTTTACCGGATATAAGATCAGGCAATTTCCGACGCATGTCGGTTGCGCCTCGTTGGGGGAAACGGTTTGGAACAAGGAGGTCGCCGACCTTACCACCCGATTTATGCGGTCGATCCGGTATCAAGGGATACTCGATATCGGCTATCGATTCGACGCCCGGGACGGCCGATATAAAGTCCTCGACATCAATCCGCGGATCGGACAGGCCTTTCGCCTTTTCCTTGCGGAGAACGGAATGGATGTGGCGCGGGCCCTTTATCTCGATCTGACCGGGCAAAAACCCTATCCGATCGTCCCCCGAGAAAAAAGACGCTGGGTGATCGAAGATTATGATATCATCTCTTCCATCCATTATTATCAGGAAGGGACGTTGCGATTCGGCGAGTGGATACGGTCGTTCAGAAACGTGGAAGAGGGGGCGTGGTTTCATTGGAAAGACCCTCTCCCCTTTTTCTGGATGCTCTCAGGGCTCTTGAAGCGCGCCCTTCTCTGGTTGGGGAAGAGGCTTCGCATCGTCAAAGGGGAGGCGTGAGAGGTCGATGAGGATCGCTTCAGGCGCCGCGTATTTGAAAAGGGCGGCCAGACAAACGATACGCCGGTCGATTCCGTTGCCGGTGCGGAAACGGATGGCGGTCTGGATCGATCGGCAGAAGTGGATCAACGCCGATCGCCGCGCCTGGTGGTCGGTGGAATTGATCCAGGATTTGGCGCAAAAAAACGCCGGCGAATACCACAAATTCCTCTGGTCGAATCACCTCGCCTACGCGGCCTCGTATGAAGCTTCGGCGCGATTCGGCGCCGAGAATATGAAGCCCTCCCGGCGGATGTTCTTTTCGGACCTGCGTCGCCATCTCGACCCGTCGCGGATCGATCCCATGCGCGCCCCGCTTTCGATTTTTGAGGTCGGTTGTTCGTCCGGTTACCAATTGCGCTACCTGGAGACCGATTTGTTCCCGATGGCCAAAGAGTTGGAAGGGGTCGATATCGACCCGTACGCGATCGACTCCGGATCGGAGTATCTCCGCCGTGTCGGTTCGAAAGTCCGGCTGAAGCGGGGCGATATCGAGGATCTGGACCGGTTGATGGGGGGCAAGACTTATGATCTCATCCTTTGCACGGGGGTGCTGATGTATCTGAATGAAGAGGCGGCCGCAAAGGTGGTCGGGGCCATGATCCGGCGCGCCGGCGCCCTGGTCGCCCTCGCCGGTCTCGCCTCTCCGGATATCGATAACGCCCGGCTTCAACGCTCCATCCCCCGCGATCGTGACCGCTCCTTTGTTCATAACATCGACGCGATGGTCACAAACGCCGGTGGAACCATCCTGGCGAGAAGATGGGAGGGCGCCCGCCTGGTGGACGGCCATACGATTTATTTTGTCTTCGCAACCGGAAATCCTCAGCAGGAGAGAAACGTGTCCTGAAAACCGAACAGATTGAATAGGGGTCAAGCCATGCTCAGACGAATTCCCGGAATACGGCTTTTCACAGAAACAAAAACTTGGCGCTCCTTCAGATACGGAATCACCACGCGCGTGGAGCGGCGGGAGAATTCCACCTTCACCGGCTTTCAAAGATTGCCGACGCAATTCGAGGCCCTCGCCGGGCCTGTGATCGATTTTCTTTTAGAGGAGGCGAAGCCTTTGAACGTGACGGTCCATGGATGCTCAAACGGCGCGGAGGCCTATTCCATCGCTTCTATTTTGAAAAATGCGCGCCCCGCGCTCCGGTTCGCGGTCCATGCGTTTGACATCGATCCCAAAATAATCGAGAAAGCCCGAAGCGCCCGCTATGAGCGCCGGAGCGAGGTGTTGAATAACAAATATATCACCGAAGAATTTGTTGAGACCACTTTCGACTCCGAGGATGGTTTTTACAGGGTCAAAAATGAGGTGAGGGACCAAGTCCGCTTTGACGTGGCAGACGCGCTCGACCGCACTCTCAGAGAAAAAATAGGCCGCTCGGACATTGTCTACGCGCAAAACTTTCTTTTTCATATGAAGCCGCGCGGAGCGGTCAATGCGTTCAACAATGTCTGCGCCCTGCTGAAAGAAAAATCGGCGCTTTTTATCGACGGGATGGACCTTCCTCTTCGCCAAAAGCTGACCCGCGCCCATCGCCTGACGCCGTTGGAGTACAAAATTAAAGAGATTCATGAGGAAGCTCGAAGGGCGAGAGGGACCGGCTGGCCGTATCACTACTGGGGGCTGGAGCCGTTTACAACG
>DATDON010000211.1:0-2514 GCA_035293225.1 Candidatus Manganitrophaceae bacterium | reverse complement strand
ACCAGGGGCGCCGCCCCGACGGCGGGGGAGGCCGGTGGGGGCGCGCCCCCTCCCGATCCCTTCGGGCTCCGGGAACCCTGCCCCCACGGCAGGGCTTGGGGCGGCGCCCCAAAAAGTTAGAAACTCATTGACACTCAGCCTCCATTATTATAATATCCTCATTAACCTGGAGACCTGTCCATGACCGAAGAAAAAGACCTCAAAACCATCCTTAAAAAGATCCATTTTACCGACGACGCCCAAGTCATGAAACAGCTCGTCGACCAGTCTCTCCAAGTCAAGATCCGAATGGGTCAAATCAAACGGAAGCTGGTGGTAATGAGCGGTAAAGGAGGGGTTGGGAAAAGTATGACGACCGCCAATCTCGCCCTCGCCTTCGCGCGGCAAGGACAAAAGGTCGGCGTTTTGGATGTCGATCTCAACGGCCCCTGCATCCCCAAGATGCTCGGGGTCAAGGGGAAATTCGAGATCGGCGCCGACGGCGCCCTCCCTCCGGTGGGTCCGTATGGGATGAAGATCGCCTCGATGGATTTTTTTCTCAAGCAGGAAGATTCTCCGGTCCGGTGGAAAGGGCCGATGGAGCTTTCCCCCATCTGGCTCGGCCTGATGGAAATGAACGTCATCCGTGAATTCCTCGGCGATATCGTCTGGGGCGAAATCGACACGCTCATCACCGATCTCCCCCCCGGCGCAGCCGCCGACAAACCGCCGGTGATCGCTGGTTTCATCCCGGAGTTGGACGGCGCGGTGGTCGTCGCCACCCCCTCGGAGATCGCCAAGACCGTGGTCAAAAAATCGATCGTTTACGCCCGCGATCTCGGCATCCGGGTGATCGGCCTGGTTGAAAACATGAGCGGCGCCCTCTGTCCCCAATGCGGGGCCGACGTGGCGTTCCTTGAAGGGGGATGTGAAGACCTCTGCAAGGAACTCGATGTTCCGTTGCTCGGCAAGATTCCTTTCGACCAGCAGATGGCCAAGGCGTACGACCATGGAGCGCCGCTGGCGGCCGATCATCCGATCTCCAAACGGTTTGACGAAATCGCCAAACGGATCGGGGAATATTGGGACTTTAAAAAAATCCTGGCGGAAAAATTGTAACCTCCAGGGAATGGTTGTGACCTTCTGGAAATGGTTGGAGGCGCACGGAAACTGGAGGTGGAACGGAAACCGTAACGGAGGAAAGCATGAAGTTCGTCTGCATGAAATGTGAAAGTTTTATGGGCTTTGAAAAGGTCCAGGTTCCCGGAGAACAATCGCTCGGCGTCACCTTCTCCTGCCCGACCTGCGGCGCGAAAGTCGCCATGGTTACCAATCCGGGAGAAACCGCGATGGTCCAGGCGCTCGGCGTGAAGCTGGGGGGGAGGACCGCTCCGGCCGAACCGCTGGAGTTGACCCGCCAAAGCCTCAAAGAGAGCGCGGGAACCACCTACAGCCAACCGACGCCGTCCCCTTCCGTTCAAAAAGAGATGTTGGAAGCCGAAACGGCGAAGGCGGCCTCCGGCGGAGGATGCCCTTTCTCCAGCATGGTGGCGCAGATGCAGGGAGGCGCCAAAACCGAAACGGCCGGAGAGATCGGCTGGTCGAAAGAAGCGCAGGAGCGTCTTGAAAAAATCCCCTCGTTTATGCGTCCGATGATCCAGATGGGGATCGAAAACTACGCCCGCAAGACCGGCGCGTCGATGATCACACCGGAGGTGATGGACGCCTCTAAGAACGACCCCGGAGAGATGGTCTGGTCAAAGGAGGCTGAAAGCCGTCTCGACAACATCCCTTCTTTCATCCGGCCGATGGCGAAGAAAGAGATCGAGCGGATGGCGAAAGAGAGAGGCCAGACCCAAATCACCGAATCGCTCATGGAAGAGGCCAAATCGAAGTTTATCGGAATGGGGTATTAGCGAAAACAAGGGACGTTAAACGTGAATCGTTAAACGTCATACGTAAAAACGTGAGCCCATGATCTTACGTTTAACGAATACCGTTTAACGGATAACGATCATTATGCAAGCGCCGACATTCATCCACGCTCTCGAGGAAGAAATCTTAAACCATGAAGCGGTCCATCACCCCTTCCTGAAAAGATTCGCTTCGGAAAAGCTCTCCCTCGAGCAGATTCAAATCTTCGGCCTCCAGCATTACCAACTCGTTAAGATCTTCGTCAATTACATGACGAACCTCCTCCCGAAGATTCCGGACCGGGATGCGACCGATCTCTTCAGATCGGTCTTCGACGACGAATTCGGCCAGCACACCATCTTCCGCAGCCATCCGGCCCTCTATCGCAACTTCCTCAAGGGGCTCGGCCTCTCGGATGAGGCGTGGGGAAGGGTCCCTCTTCTACCGGAAGTGTCCGCTTTTATCGAAGGGCATATGGAGCTGACCCGGGGGAAAGACTTTCTCTTCGCCCTCGGCGCGATCGGGCCGGGCCATGAGTTCTCGATCCCGACGATGTTCTCCTATCTCATCAAGGGATTCAGCCACAACACCGATCTGACCGAAGAGCAGATCGAATATTTC
>DATDON010000210.1:0-3527 GCA_035293225.1 Candidatus Manganitrophaceae bacterium | reverse complement strand
CGGCATGATCGGCGTTTCGTCGGACATTACGGAGCGAAAGGAGGCCGAAGAGGCGCTGCGCAAGGCGAAGGAGGCATTGGAAGAGAAGATGGGCCAACTTCAGAAGCGGCTGGCGATCTCTCAAACGCTCCATTGGGTCTCAAACCAATTCGCCCTGGGGGGCGAGATCGACCTCTTTCTCGGCCGGATCGTCAAGGAGGTGGCCGATCTGACCGAGGCGGCGAAATGTTCCATCGGCCTGATCGATCCGGAAGAGGAAAAATTAAAGCCCCAGGCCTATTATGGTTTTAAAGAAGAGGTGATCCGTCGGGTTGAAGTTCCGATTCCCCGGAACGAGAATGATCTTCTCTACCGGATCCTCCGCCGCGGAGAGACTGTGATGCTCAACCGGATTTTAGGCGATCCGCGGGCTGAGCGGTATAGGGAGATGGTCGAGATGTTGGAGATCCAATCGGCCCTCGTCACGCCGCTCCAGGTCCGCGGGAAATCGATCGGCGTGGTGGGGGTTTTTGATAAGTTCCGCGAAAAGCCTTTCTCGTCCGATGATTTACAGCTCCTGCAGACCGTCGCCAATCAGATCGCCGGGGTCATCTCGATCGGACGCTATTATGAGGACCTTCAAAAGACCATTCAGGAATTACGGCGGAAGACGATCGAGGCGGAAGAGGCGAGCAGATTGAAATCCCAATTTCTCTCCAATGTTTCCCATGAATTTCGGACCCCGTTGAACGCGATCATCGGCTATACGAGTCTTCTACTGGATAAAAGATACGGCCCCGTCGGCGAGAGCCAAGCCGTTCCCCTGGAGGGGATTTTGAGAAACGCGGACGACCTCCTCAAGTTGGTGAATGATGTGTTGGATCTTTCCAGGATCGAAGCGGGAAAAACCGCCATCGATCTTTCTTCGGTCGAGATGCCTTCCTTAATCGAAGATGTGTTGGATAAGATGAAGCCGCTCATCGAGAAGAGACCCCTTTCAATCCAATGGAGGAAGATCAACGAGATCCCCAAGATTGAATCGGACCCTCTGAAGATCAGACAAATCGTGGTCAATCTCCTCTCGAACGCGATTAAATTCACCCCGCAAGGGATGATTACCGTCGAGGCCGAGGACCTTCCCGAAAGGGAGGGGATTGAAGTCAGAGTCCAAGACACCGGAATCGGGATCAAGCCGGAGGAGACGTCCAAGATTTTCGAGGCGTTTCATCAGATCGACGGGTCGATGACGCGCGAGTATGGCGGGGTGGGATTAGGGTTGGCGATTGTGAAGAACATGGTCGATTTATTAAAAGGGGAGATTCATGTCAGAAGCGAATACGGCAAGGGATCGAGGTTTACCCTCTTCTTGCCGTACCGACTTCAGGTGTAAGGCCCCGGGGCGCTTTTTAGATTTTATGATTGAAGAGGCGCTCCAATCTCGACGGCTCGAGTTCGATGTAGATATTTTTATCTTGAGAAGAGATCACGGCGCCCGGCCTTCCCCCCCTGGGCCTCTGAAGATATTTCTGAAAAGTATAAAGGACATCCCCCTTCCCGGTCTTTCGGGCGCCGCTGAAGTGGAGCGCCAGGGTGGCGGCGTCTAAAAGGGTTTGGTAAGGGATTTCTCTTCGACGCTCCATCCGGACGATCAGGTGAGAGCCGGGAAATCCGCGGGCGTGGAACCAGAGATCGTTCCCGCGGGCGATTTTGAAGGTGATCTCTTCATTCTCCCGATCATTTCTGCCGACGATCAGAACCAGGCCGTCTTCCGACAAAAAAGAGGGGGGGCCGCTCTTTTTCTCTTTTTTGGCTTTTTGAGCCGCGGGCCGGAGGGAAAGAAGTGCGATCCTTTCCGGCGCCCCGCCGTCGAGGAAGCGCCGGCGGTCGTTTTCAAGCCGCTCCAATTCCTCGCCGGTCTTCGTCAATTGAGCTTGCAGCGTCTTCTGAGCCGATTGCGCCTTTTTGTATCGTTTAAAGAAGCGCTCCATATTTTCGGAAGGGGAAAGGGCGGGATCGAGAAGGAGGATCGTCTCAGGCGCCTCCGGCCGCGTTGGGTCGCCGATCGGAATCTCCTTCATCCCCGGCTTGATCTCATGCAAACGGCCTTTCAGAAGCTCACCCTGTCGGCGGTATTCATCCCCCTTTCCCGCTTCGGAAAGCCCGACGGTTAATTGTTTTAATTTCTTTCCGCAATGCCGGATCCGTTCATCGATTGCGGCGAGAATATTTTTTTTCCGTTCTTCCGCCTCCTCTTTTTCCTCCAGCTCCCGGTAATATTGTTCCACCGACCGGCTGAATGGAAACGGAAGATCCTCAACGAGCGGAATCGCCGTTTCCTTAAATGACCCGGTCGGATGAAGCGGGGGAGGTTGATAGGTCCGCCCGATCTGCAGCCCGCGGCCGGCCGAAAGAGGGAAGAGCGCGCCTAAAAGGACGCCGGCCGGATCGATCAAAAAAAGGTTGGAGGCCGGTCCCATCAGCTCCGCGATCAACGAGAGCGCCCCTCCTGCAGCCCCTTCTTTCCAGTCGCAGGTCATCTGAACGATCCGGTCTTCCTGCAGCCGCCGGAGCGAGACGATCCGCTTCCACCGGAGGCGGGCGCGGAGAAGCTGCGTGAAGAGGGGAGGGGACGGCGGGTTCGAATACTTTTGGGTCAAAAGATGGAGGCGGGAATGGCGTCGGCTCGCGGAAAAACAGAGAAAATAGCGGCTCCCTCCCTGATGGATCTCAAAGACGACGCTCCACGGCTGCGGCTGATCGATTTTGTAAAGGGCCCCTCCGGTCATCGACGGGGTGATTTCGGAAAGGACCCGCTCTATCTGGGACGCGCTTAAAGACATGTTGGTTTGACCCTTGATGGACCTTATGTTATCTTCGGGAAAAAGGGGGGAGAGCCGCTCCGCCGTCATGATTTAGGCTGTTCTTCCCGATTCTACCCGGCCGGGGTCTGTTTCGCAAGGTATTCGCAAGGTAAAGGAGCAAAATGGCGCCGTTGGATCTTCGCCAAAAAAGCGGGATCTCCTTGGGATGGGATGAAATGATCTCCCTGCTCGTCGAGGAGGCGCGTTCGCCGATCACCGCGGAGCGCCTTCGATCGCTCCCCATTTTAGATCGGGTCGAAGCGGTTCAAGAGCGCCTGGCCCTGGTCTGGGAAGGGGTGACGATCTTGAAGGGATCGGGCGATTTCCCCCTCTCCCTCTTCGCCGATTTCCGTCCCCTCTTCATCCGCGCCGCCAAAGGCGCCCTCCTCGAAGGAGGGGAGTTGCGCGCCGTTTTTAATTTCCTCGATCAGGTTGAGGCAGTCCGCTCTTTTTTCATGGCGCGAGCCGGGACGGCTCCCCGGCTTCACCGATGGGGCGCGGAGTTGGAGACGTTGGAGCCGCTGCGGAAAAGATTGGAGCCGGCGATCGATGAAGAGGGGAGCGTACGGGATTCGGCGACGCCGGCGTTGCAGCGCCTCACGGCCGAAGCGGCGCGGGCGCGGGAGGCGATCGTCGAGCGGCTCGAGGAGGCGCTCCGCTCGCCGCGATATGAAAAGCTGCCGCAGG
>DATDON010000209.1:0-3046 GCA_035293225.1 Candidatus Manganitrophaceae bacterium | reverse complement strand
GGATCGCGTGACGGCATCCCGAACGAATTGGTGATGCTGATCTCCTCGACGCTGGAAGGAGCCTCCATCGTCGCGACGAGCGGTTTTCCGAAGTCGTTCTCGCCGAGTTGTCCCCTTACTTTCAAAAACATGCAGTTCGGATCGGGATGGCTGGGGATCGCGAGGGTGCGGACGGTCTTATAGACGGGAAGATCAAACCCCATCTCGGCGTACGCCAAAATCCAATGGGCGTTGAGAAGCGGCCCCGCCGGGATGCCGAGGCGGGAATTCACTTCAAAGCCGAGGAATGTCTGTTTTTGGGCGATCTTGCGCGCCGGCGGCCTCTCTTGGATGAAAGGCCCCTCTTGGTAGTTGGCCTCGTAAGATCGGCGGATATCGTATGTCGGGCTCGGCTTCATCAATATCACAATATAACATAAGACCCCCGCTTCATCCGCGGGGGCTGAACCACCATAACAAACAGCCCAGACAACTCGTCTGGGCTGCGGTTCGTCCATCGCTCCCAATCGGGCCCCCAATCGGCGCCCGACGGCGCTTTCTCGACCTTATACCTTTTCGATGACCAGCTTATAGCGTCCTTCCGACGTTTTTTCGGTTTTCAAGAGCTTGTGCCCTTCCGCTTGAACGCTCCGGGGGACGTTTCGGATCGGCTCCCCGTCGTCGATCACCACTTCCAGCCATTGTCCGGCGTCCATCTCTTCCAACTGAAGCTTCGTCTTGACGAAGTTCATGGGGCAGGCGACCCCGGAGAGGTCGAGATGGATGTCCACCTTTTTTTCTAAGCTCATTGTTTCCTCGTTTTTTATCGATGAAGACGGTTCCTTCTTTTGTAATTTTAAATTGGCGTCGATCCGGTCATACGCCTCCCTGCACTCCCGGACAAACGCGTCGGCCAACGCCAGATATTTTTGAAGCGGCTCCGGCCGAAGATCAAAAGCGGCCCACTTGCCGAGGTCTTCCGTGAAATTCTCGAACCGCTCCGTGACGATCCCCTGTTCGACCACCTTGTGCTGGAATTCTTTCAGGGTCTCCTCCTCGTGGGGAGAATCGATCCCGAAAGGGATCAAGAGGGCCCGGCAACAGACCAGGATCGCGTTTTTGAGATGTCCGATCCCTTCCTCATACTGCCGGCGCTGAATCGCCAGAGACGCTTTTTCGACCGATTGATCGCCGGTCCGGAGGTAATGCTCGATCATGTCGATGACGGTTCCGGCGCATTCCCCCGGCCCCAGATCGTCGAGGGAGAAGTCTCGGTCGTTGTTGTAGTCTTGGTAAAATTCGGGCGCCTCCTGCGGGCCCGGAATCTGGGTGAACCGCTCCAGCTTCGCGCTGACCGCGTCGCGGCCGTATCGATCGACGAATTGAATGAAGGTTTCGTCTCCTTGGCGGTTTTCCCGGAAGATTTTGACCATCTCCATCACGGCGGCCGGAATATTTTTTGCGGGGAGTTTGAGCTTGGAGCTTCCGACCACCGCCCGCTCCGCGTCGATCCCCCCTCCCAGATGAAGCTGATAATGCGGGGCGAGTTTGCCGCTGACCTTCTTTCCGACCCCGTGAAAACCGATCCCGGCGATATGGTGATGGCCGCAAGAGTTGGGGCAGCCGGAGATTCGGATCCGAAGCCCCGTGAGATCGTCGTACTCCGGCGAGCTTCGCTCAAATTCTTTGACGATCGCCTCTCCCAACCCCATCGACGAGGTGAGGGCCAGCTGGCAGCTGTCGGCGCCCGGGCAGGCGATCACGTCGACCGCCCGCTCCGCGCCGGCGCCGGCGAGGCCGATCCGGTCCAGCCCGGCATAGACCTCTGAAAGGTCTTCTCTCCGAACCTGGTGGAGGATGAAATTCTGCTGATGGGTCGCACGGACCTGATCGGGCGAAAAACGATCGACGACGTCGGCCAAGCCGCGCAGTTGATCGGCGGTGATGTCCCCCAACAAAAGTTTGACTTGAAGGGCGCAGAGGTCGGGGTCCGGCTGCGGAATCACATTGTCGCGAACCCACTTTTGGTATTCCGGGGTTCCCGCCGGGCGCCCGTTTTGAGTCATCTGAAGAGGCTGGGGGGCCGCTTTGGCCCGCGGGGCCGGAAGGGGGGGGTAGACCTTCCTCGATTCTTTCAGATTCGCCATCTCTTCCGCCACTTTCGTCTTAAACGGCTCGATTCCCCATTTTTCAAGGATGAACTTCATGCGGGCTTTGCTTTTCGTCTTACGGTCGCCGTGGGCGTCGAAAATTTTCAAGATCGCCTCGCAGGTCGGGAGGATCTCCTCGATCGGGAGGAATTCGGCGTAAAGCTTGGCCATTTTGGGGTGGGAGCCTAAGCCCCCCCCGACGAAGACTTTAAAACCATATTCCGTTTTTCCGTTGATCTCCCGGCGCGCCGCGATAAAACCGATATCGTGAATCGCCGCCATGCCGCACTCGGACCGGCAACCTGAAAAGGAGATCTTGAACTTGCGCGGGAGGTCCTGATTGATCGGATTTCGAAGGAGATGATAGGCGACCTTCTCGGCGTAGGGGGTGACGTCGAACAGCTCGGTGGGGCAGACGCCGGCATGATGGCAGGAGGTGACATTTCGAACCGTGTTGCCGCACGCCTCCCGCGTGGTGAGCCCCGATTGAGCGAGCCGGAGCATCACCGAGGTGACCTCCTCCAGCTTCACAAAATGGAACTGCATATCCTGCCGGGTGGTGATGTGCCCTTTTCCCCACGAATATCGCTCGGCGATATCGGCCAAACAACGAAGTTTTTCGCCGTTCAGGAGGCCGGAAGGAATCTTGACCCGGACCATCTGAAAACCTTTTTGCCGCTGGCCGTAAATACCGTGCTGAAGCCGAAAACGCTTAAACTTTTCTTCGGGAATCTCCTTCTTTTTCAGCCGCTCCACTTGGAGGCCGAAGTTCTCAATTTCCTGGACAATCTCCTCCGGGAGGGTCGTCTGATTTCCAGAGATCGATCGGTTCATTTCATCCTTTGAATAGCGTTTAAAAGTTTCGTTCAGGATACACTATTTTTTGACGACAATCAATATAAAATTGGAGGCCGAAC
>DATDON010000208.1:0-2786 GCA_035293225.1 Candidatus Manganitrophaceae bacterium | reverse complement strand
TTTCGGCCTCCAGCAAAAACTGTTTCTCCAAAACAGTCAACGGCAGGCCGGCGCAGAGGGTCGCGATCAGCGCGTCGTCCTCCAATCCCATTTCCAGAACCGTCTGAAGCTCTTCTTTCCCTTTCGGATGGTAGCGCGGGGCGAGATCGACTAACTTCTCTTTGAGCGGCGCGGGGATCGGTTCAAGGAGATCCTCTTGTATCGGCCGGATTCGGCCTCGTCGATATGGTTTTTCACGGTCTTCTTGTTGGACGGCGAACTTGGTCATTCCGTAGAGGATGATGTCGTGCGTCCCGTCTTCGAGCGGCTGTGATCGAACGATTTTCCCGGCCGTTCCGGTATCGTAAAAGGGGGGATTCCCGTTGTAATCCTCCTCCCATCCCTCTTTGAGAAGAATCATCCCGATGATCCGGTCTCCCTGCAAACTCTCTTCGACCATTTGGCGGTAGCGGGGCTCGAAGATGTGGAGAGGGAGGTAGGTCTTGGGAAAAAAGACGACGTTCGGCAAAGGGAAAAGAGGAATCCAGTTCGGGATTTCAATCGGCGACATCCGACGCTCCGGTTACTCTATTTTCTCGATCAGGGGGGCGGTGGAGACGAGATGCTTTTTCATCCCCAATTCGTCCGGAGAGAACCCCATCGCCAGCCCCAACATCTGAGGGAGATGCAAGATCGGCATGTTCAGTGTTTTCTCCGGGCCTTGTTCTTTCTTCAGCTTTCCTTCCGCCCGCTCCTGATAAATATCCAGGCTCATGTGGCAGAGGGGGCAGGGGGTCACCATCGCATCTCCCCCTTTTCCCTTCGCCTCCCCGACATGTTTTCCGACCATGCTCAAGGCGATCTCTTCCTTTTCAAGGAAGACCGGGAATCCGCAGCATTTGGTCCGTCCGTCGTACGCCACCGGCCGGGCGCCGATCGCCCGGATCAATTTTTCAAGAGAAGCTGGGTTTTCCCAGTCGTCGAAGCCGGTCGCGTTTGAGGGACGCAAAATATAACAGCCGTAAAAAGGGGCGATCGAAAGTTCGGTCAACGGCCGGGTGATGAACTTTTCAAGCTCATCGACGCCGAAATCTTTCACCAATATCCATTGAAGATGTTTCACCTCCACCGTCCCCTGATACTCCAGGCCGGTCGTCTCTTTGAGCGCCCGGTTTATCCGGTTCCGGAGCGCATCATCCTGTTGTAATAGTTTATTGATCCCCCCCAAAACCCCCTGACAGGTCCCGCAGACGGTCATGATGTTCAGCCCCATCTGTTCGGCCGTGGCGAGGGTCCGGGCGTTGAGGGTATAGGCCAGGTCGGGATCAGCCTCGGTGATGACGCCGGCGCCGCAGCAGTTGAAACGCTCCAACTCCACCACCTCGATCCCCAGCCGGCCGACGACCTTCATCGTCGCTTGATGAAGCTCGGGCGCGGCGCCTTTCGCGGCGCACCCCGGATAGTAGGCGACCTTCACTTTTTCTCCCTTGATTTAAAAATGGCCCGAACCTCCTCGTGGCCCGGGGCCCGTTTGAAGGGGAAGGGGGTTTTCCCATGAAGAAACATCTTCAGTCCGAGCGGGATGATCCGGAGCATTTTTTTAAGATTTCCCCAGGTCATCAGGATCGGCAGCCGCGTTTCATTCAAGCGTCCTTCTTCCCCGACGACCTTTGTGAATTCGGTGATATGCTTCGCCTCCACCGAGTCGGAAAACCCGGCGTCGATTGAGAGGCGGCGGAGCCGGATGATCTGCTCCATCGGCCGAACATCCTTGGGACAGACCTGGACGCAGAAATTGCACCGGACGCAATCCCAAATGCCGTCGGGCGATTGGAGCGGCTCTAAACGGCCGAGATGGATCGTGTCCCGTGGGTCGGCCTGGAAACGGTAGGCCTTCGCCAGCGCCGCCGGCCCCAAAAAACCGGGGGAGACCTCAAAACTGGTGCAGGCGGAGAGGCAGGCGCCGCACATGATGCAGCCGTCGGCGTTGTGTAGATCTTCATGAAGGGTCTTGAGCGCCTCCGAAGGGACCGGCTTGTCGTCGGAGACGACATAAGGGGTAATCGCCCTTACTTTTTCCCAGAAAGGATCCATCCGGACGACCATATCTTTAATCACCGGCATGTTGGCCATCGGCCCGACGGTGATCTTTTTATGATGCGCCAACTCCTCATGGATGGAGACCTTGCAGGCGAGCTTTTGGCTTCCGTTGACCTGCATCAGGCAAGAGCCGCAGATGGCGGCCCGGCAAGAGGCGCGAAAGGTCAATGTTCCGTCGATCTCCCCCTTGATTTTGAGAAGGGCGGTGAGAAGGGTCATTCCCCGTCCCGCCTCGACAAAATAATCGCGGTTGTACGGTTTGATGTCTTTCTCGGGATTGAATTTTTGAACGGTCAGCTTTACCCGCAACGCTTAGGCTCTCACAAAAGGAACGACGACAAATTTCCGGAGGATGCGGAACGGCCCGGGCGCGATAAGGATCGAGATGGTCATCACACTTCGCCTTCCTCTTCTCAAGAATCGATGGTTTTCGTATCTCCTCAAACCATTCCCCGAAGGTCACGGAATCAATGACTTAAGAGAAATGGTTTCTGGCGCAACAGAAACCATGACTTAATAGAAATGGTTTCTGGCGCAACAGAAACCATGGAACAGGCAGGTCATGGTTTTCGTATCTCCTCAAACCATTCCCCGAAGGTCAATGAAACGTGATCAAACTTCTACCGGACGGTCTGTCCAGTAACGATCAAACTCTGCAAGGTGTGTGAGGGTCGAGAAGTCTTTCATCCGGTCTAAAAAGACCCTCC
>DATDON010000207.1:0-2534 GCA_035293225.1 Candidatus Manganitrophaceae bacterium | reverse complement strand
CACGACGTTTTACGCGCCTGGATGGGGGTCTGGCTGCCGGAAGAAAGGGGGGGGCATGTCGAAGTCTTCGCATAAGAAATTAAGCCGGCGGAAATTTCTGAAGTCCTCGGGGATAACCGCTTTGAGCCTATTGCTTTCAGGACTTCCCCCGTTGCGAGGGGGGCTCTTTGCCGGGACCGGCGACACTCCGGAGGCGCCCCGCTTGAAAGTGGGATTCATCCCGTTGACCGATTGCGCTTCGGTCGTCATGGCCCAAGAGCTGGGGCTTTACAAAAAGTACGGCCTGGAGGTCACGGTCTCCAAAGAAGCCTCCTGGGCCGGAGTGCGGGATAAGCTGACCATTGGAGATCTCCAGGCCTCCCATATCCTCTATGGGATGCCGTACGCCTCCACGCTGGGGATCATCGGGGCGGAGGGGCAGAAAAAAGAGATGGTCATTCCGATGGCGCTCAACCAAAACGGCCAGGCGATCACCCTGAGCAACGAACTTAAAGAACAAGGGGTCAAGACCCTCTCCGATCTGAAAACGCGGATCGACGCCGACAAGGGAAAACGGGTCTACACCTTCGCCATGACCTTTCCTCCCGGGACGCACGCGATGTGGATCCGCTATTGGCTCGCTTCGGGGGGGATCGATCCCGACAAAGATATCAAGCTGATCACGATCCCCCCTCCCCAGATGGTCGCCAATATGCGGATCGGAAACATGGACGGTTTCTGTGTCGGTGAGCCCTGGGGGGCGCGGGCGATTTTTGATCGGATCGGCTGGACGGCGGCGCCCACCCAGCGCATTTGGAAGGACCATCCCGAAAAGGTATTGGGGATGACCCGGGAGTTCGCCGAGAGAAATCCGAAGACGGTCAAGGCCATGGTGATGGCGATCATCGAGGCGTCTCAATATATCGACAAAATGGAGAACCGCCCCCATGTCGCCGAGGTGATCTCGCGTAAAGAGCATGTCAATGCTCCGCTGGAGATTGTTTTGGGCCGAATGCAGGGTCTTTACGAAGATGGAGCGGGAAAGACCGAGCAAGACCCGGACTATATGAAGTTTTATCGGAACGGCGAGGTCACGTTCCCCTGGAAATCTCACGCCCTCTGGTTTCTCACGCAGCACCGGCGGTGGGGATTTATCGAGAAACCGATCGACTACAAGAAGATCGTCGACCGGGTCAACCGGACCGATCTCTATCGGGATGCGGCTAAAACGCTTGGAATCCCCGCGCCGAAGGAGGAATACAAGAAGGAAACCCTCTTCGACGGAATCTCATTCGATCCCGTCGATCCGGAAGGGTATGTCCAAAAATTCAAGATCCGGAGGATGTGAAATGGAGAAGGTAGAGATAGATGTAGGGGCGCGCCGATGTGTGCGCCCGACGGAGGGGAGACACACAGGGCTGCCCCTGCCGGCCGCCCCGAGGCCGACAACCCGTCGCCGATTCCCGCTTCCGCCGCTTGATCGAATCCTCCTCCCCGGGATCGTCTTTTTCCTTGCGGTGACCCTCTGGAGCGCAATCAGCCACACGATTGCGCCGGCCCTTCCCGACCCGGTTCGGACGGCGCAACAAAGTTGGGATCTGATCCGCGACCCCTTCTTTGACCGCGGGCCCAATAATAAAGGATTGGGTTGGCAGTTGATCGCCAGCTTACAGCGTGTCGCGGTCGGGTTTTCATTGGCCGCGCTCGTCGGCATTCCGACCGGATTTCTCATTGGAGCGGCCCCGGCCCTCAACCGGGCGGTCAATCCCCTCATTCAAATCTTAAGGCCGATCTCTCCCCTCGCCTGGCTTCCGATCGGGCTCGCCACTTTTAAGGGGGCGAATCCTGCCGCGTTCTTTGTGATTTTTATTACGGCGATCTGGCCGATTATCCTGAACACCTCCTTCGGCGTTCAGAAGATTCCACCCGATTACATTTCAGTCGCCCGGATCTTGCGGCTCTCCGCCTGGAAACGGTTTACCAAAATTCTTCTGCCGGCGACCCTTCCCTATACCTTTACGGGACTGCGGATTTCCGTCGGAATCGCCTGGCTCGTGATCGTGGCGGCCGAGATGTTGACCGGCGGCGTCGGAATCGGCTTTTTCGTCTGGGACGAATGGAACAATCTCAGCCTGGAGCATATCATTTTGGCGATCCTTCTCATCGGAACGGTGGGGCTGATTTTGGACGCGATGATCACGCGTCTGGGAAGGAGGTTTGACTATGAGGTCCGATGAGCCGAGTCATCTAGACTACGCGTTGAGAGCGGAATTAAGCTATCTGGAAATCAGCCAAGTCAGTAAAACCTTTCAGGGCGCGGAGGGAGATTATCCGGCGCTTTCCCAAATTAATCTGAAAATTCGGAAGGGGGAGTTTGTCACCCTCATCGGGCACTCCGGCTGCGGCAAGAGCACCCTTCTTTCGATTGTCGCCGGACTGACCCTTCCGACGGAGGGAGGGGTCATCCTGGACGGTAAAGAGATCGATGGGCCGGGGCCCGATCGAGGGGTGGTCTTCCAAAATCACGCCCTCCTCCCCTGGCTCACCTGCGCCGA
>DATDON010000206.1:0-2347 GCA_035293225.1 Candidatus Manganitrophaceae bacterium | reverse complement strand
GATGAGATCCGCTTGTTGGCCCGCCGGCGGCGCGTGACCCTCCTCACGGCGGAACGGGATGCGCTCGACCGGATGGCCCGGACGGCGAAACATCAAGGGGTCGTCGGATTCGTCTCGGCTCAGCGGTACCGGGAAGTGGAGGAGCTGCTGGCGGTTTCCAAACGGAGGAACGAGCCGGCGTTTCTCTTCATCCTGGATGAGGTGGAGGACCCGAGGAATCTCGGGGCGATCATCCGGACCGCGGACGCGGCGGGGGCACACGGGATGATTATCCCGGAGCGGCGTTCGGCCGGTTTGACCGCGGTCGTCTCAAAAACTTCGGCCGGGGCGCTGGCCCATTTTCCGGTCGCGAGGGTCGTCAATATTTCGTCCACCCTCGACCGGCTCAAAAGAGAAAACATCTGGATCGTCGGCGTCGAAACGGGGGCGAAGGTCTCTTATCTCGAATACGACTTCACCGAGCCGGTCGCCGTTCTGATCGGAGGCGAGGGGAAGGGAATTCACCGGAAGATTTTAGAAAAGTGCGACCAGGTCGTTTCTCTTCCGATGCGGGGGCATGTCTCGTCGTTGAATGTGTCGGTCGCCGCGGGGATCGTCGCGTACGAAATTCTCAGGCAGCGCGCAAACAAGTTCAAATCAAAAGGAGCGTCGTGATGCAAGTATCAAGAGGAGCGCATTTAAAATTGGCGTTTATATTATGGGCCCTGGTCGGCGTGGGACTTCTGATCGCCGGGAGCGTTTTTCTTTTCGGCGGCCGATCGATGAGCGCGCTCGACGGAGAGCGTTCTTCCCCCGGAATCGCCGAAGGAGTCGCCCTGGTGATCGCCCTGGCGGTCGGTTTTATCAAGGGAAATTTTGTCTTGACCAAGATCGCCCGGAAAAATATGGCCCGGATCTATCAACTTCCCGACGCGAGTCCGTTCTATCGCACCTTTAGCTTGAAGAGCTGGATTTTAATCTTGGCCATGATCCTCATCGGCCGGGTGATCCGGTGGGCCGGCGCCCCTTCCATTCTCATCGGGGCGGTCTACCTGGCGGTCGGATTCGCCCTGGTCCTCGGAAGCCGCGCCTATCTGGCCGGAGAACATCCCGCCCCTTTTCAAAAGGGCGCCTCTTCGTAAACGCAGTAAACCCCACTCATGAATGAAAGGAGACGAAACGATGCCTGCGACAGAGTCCGAATTTAAGGGAAATCCGATGTTGGTCCTCAGCCAGGGTCCGGACGATAAATTTCCGTTTCAGTTCGGTTTAAAAAAGGCGAAATTGATCTTGGATAATATTGACGAGATCAAAAAGTTTGTTGAGAAGCATTCAAAAGGAGGATAATATCTTCCTCCGCTTGACAACGATTTCTGAAAAAGTTAAGATGCAAATCGAATGCGGGAGTAGCGCAGTGGTAGCGTAGGAGCTTCCCAAGCTCTTGGTCGCGGGTTCGAATCCCGTCTCCCGCTCCAAACTGTCTGAGTAAGTCCGGTGGGACAAAAGGGTCGTAAGGTGTGATGACCCGCGACCCGGCGGGCTCGACGACGAAGTAAAATAGTTGGCGGAGCCACCTTACGGCGCGCTCCCGTACTTTGGGAGCCATCCCGTCTCCCGCTCCAAATTGGTTGAACGCGCGTCGCGCGTCGAATTTCTATGGTAGGGGCTCAACATGTTGAGCCCCTACTGACAGGGAACAAGTCGGCGTCCCCTTTTCATCAGGGAATCCCGTGAGAATCGGGAACTGCCCCGCAACTGTGATCGGCGTTGATCTATAACGCCGTCAGTCAGGAGACCTGATCATATCATCCAACCTTCCGCGGGGGAGGGGATGCCTCGCATTTTCTCCCCTGCGATTGCATCATAACCCCAATCTTTCCGGTTGGGGTTTTTTGTTATTTAACGTGGAAAGCGCTGTGGGAAAAGTCACGCTGGTGCTGGGAGGGGTCCGATCCGGGAAAAGCGCTTTTGCGCTTGCCTGCGCGGAGAAAGAAAAGGGAGAGAAAAAGTTCTTCGCGACCGCGGAGGCGCGAGACGCCGAAATGCGGGAGCGTATTTCCCGGCATCGCGAGTCGCGCCCTCCCCATTGGATAACCGTTGAAATGCCGCTTGATCTCATCGGCGGGCTAAAAAAGGAAGACCGGCCCGAATCGATCGTGGTGATCGACTGCCTGACCCTTTGGCTTTCAAATTTGCTGGAAAAAAGGAAAAAAGATCCGTATATTTTGGTGAAGGTCGATCATTTGGCAGAAACCCTATCCCGCTTTTCGGGGCGCGCCTGGCTTGTTTCCAACGAGGTCGGCTTGGGCGTTGTCCCGGCGACCGCTCTCGGCCGGCGATTTCGGGATCTCTCCGGTCAAATGAATCA
>DATDON010000205.1:0-12022 GCA_035293225.1 Candidatus Manganitrophaceae bacterium | reverse complement strand
ACAAAGCGAAGCTGACCATCCGCGGGGCCGTCACAAACGCCGCGCTGTTGTTGCTCGGAAAGCCGGAAGCATCCTCATTACTGGCCCCGGCGGTGGCTCGCATCAGCTGGATTCTCAAAGACGAGCGCAACCAGGAAAAAGATTACGAGCACTTCGGACCGCCTTTCCTGCTAAACGTGGACAAGGTGCTGGTGAAGATTCGAAACCTGACCTTAAGGGCGCTTCCCAGCGGCACCCTCTTCCCCGTGGAACTGTCGCAGTATGATCCGTGGGTGATTCGCGAGGCGCTCCACAACTGTATTGCCCATCAGGACTACGGCCTGCGCGGACGGATCAACGTGGTGGAGACGCCGGATGCGCTCATCCTCACCAACGTGGGCGGGTTTTTGCCCGGTAGCGTGGAGAAGGTTATCCAGCAGGATACCCCGCTGGAGATTTACCGGAATCCCTTCCTCGCAGAGGCGATGGTAAACCTGAACATGATTGATACGCAGGGCGGTGGGATTAAGCGGATGTTCCAAGCCCAGCGTCGCCGGTTTTTCCCGTTGCCGGACTACGATCTTTCGAATCCGGAACGAGTGGTGGTGGGCATCAGAGGCCGGATTCTGGACGAACGCTACACTCGGTTGCTGATGGAACGCACAGATTTGGGTCTCGACAGCATCATTTTGTTGGACAAGGTACAGAAGCATCAGGAGATCAACCGAGAAGAGCATCGACGGTTAAAAGCAGCCGGCTTGGTGGAAGGGCGTTATCCTAACCTCATGGTGGCAGCCAAGGTGGCAGCCGCCACAGGCGACAAGGCCAGGCACATCCGCGAGCGCGGATTGGACAGCAAGTATTACCAGGACCTTATCGTGGAACTGATACGCAAGCATCAGCCTGTGTCACGCGAGGATATTGACCGTCTGTTGATGGACAAACTGCCGGAAGTACTAACCAAGACGCAGAGGCTGATAAAAATCCACAACTTACTTTCCATCCTTTCCACGAAACAGAGGCAAATCCAAAATGTTGGCAGTCGACGATACCCCAAATGGGTGCTGACCGGGTCGGGCTCCGAAAAACAATAAAAACTTTCCGTAACAAATGGCATTTAGGCGGGCATGACAAACTTATTATTTGACTTTCAATGGGTTGCAATTGTTTATCCGGGTCTTCACAAAATCAGGTTAAACAATAAAGTAACAATAGGCGCCGCCCCAGAAAGCCGGAGCCCATGAGCACAACTGCAGAGCCGTGATCGGATGGGATCGGCTCAAGAAACAGGGGTTCACGTCTCAAAAGATCGCTGTCTTGCTGACGACAAATGTTTATGGGATGGCGAAGAAAAAGGCCATTGCTAAAGAATGGGCGGATGCGTTAGGAGTGACGTCTAAAGAATTTCTGGGGTTTATCGGGAAGTAGCGGTTTCTTTAATTTTTGGCTTGGGAGCAGGTTGGCCTGCTTGGGTTTCCTGCAATGCGCTCAGGAGCCGCTTCGCCGGCTTGACGATAATATCTTCATGGTAACTCTTCGTTGAAGAACTTTTCTTTTTGGTTGTCTTTTTCATGCTTTTAAACTATCACAGCGATATGGTTATGTCAAACGATCGGTAATGGGCAAGCGGCCGCCAGGGCGAAATGATTTAACAAAGCAAGGCCGAGAATAAACAAAACATTCCCGTTCTTTGGAATAGAAATATCTTTGTTTTTCACAAGGTTTTCCATTGTTAAAGGCGGGTATCAGAAATAATCTTTTATCAAAGACCAAAACAAAGCGGAACTTGGCTTGGGTTAATGGAAAGGCTAAAAATACCGCGCGGTGAACGGTTTTTAGATAACCGTAAATTTGAAGGGGCGATTCCGGAGATGGTTGAAAGCGCAGTCAAGCACGTCTTGGCCAGTATCCGTAAGAGCAGTACATTCTATTAGTGTTGTATTAGCATCCCCTACTAATAGAATGCGTAGAATGCGCGGCCCAAGATCCGGTCTTTACAGGGGCTTTGTCTTTAACATTAAAGTCTGCTATGTTCTTTGACGGACTATGGGAATGGTCGTTTTAAGACCATTCCTGAGGTGTGGCATGAAAATCTTGGTCGGTGATATTCTTCAATCGAAGGCCCAGACGCTGATCAATACGGTTAACTGCGTCGGTATCATGGGTAAGGGCATCGCCCTCGAGTTCAAGACCCGCTTTCCCGCTATGTTTAACGACTACGCTGCGCGCTGCAATAGGGGTGAAGTGAAGCCGGGTGAACCCTATCTGTACAAGGCGCTCATTCCTCCGCAGATCATCAATTTCCCAACAAAAGATCATTGGAAGTCCGTGTCGAAACTCAGCGACATCGGACGCGGTCTTGAATCTCTGCTGAGCAATTACAAAGCGTGGGGCGTGACATCGCTTGCCATTCCGCCGCTCGGGTGTGGAAACGGACAGTTGGAATGGCGCGCTGTCGGTCCGTTGATCTATCGTTTTGCAAAGCAAATCGATGTTCCGGTGGAGATCTACGCTCCATATAACACGAATCCACGCGAGCTGACGAAAGCGTTTCTTGAGCAGGAAGCCCAACCGGGTCCGACGCGGACCGACAGAGCCGCAGCGTCTGCAATGAATCCCGCATGGGTGGCTCTGGTCGAGATCGTCAAGCGCATTGAAGGGCAGCCCTATCATTGGCCCGTCGGTCGCACGATCTTTCAGAAGATTGCATATGTTGCGACCAATGAGGGATTGCCGACGGGCCTCCAATATCAGCGGGGCAGTTACGGACCGTTTTCCAAGGGGTTAAAGGATGTTGAGGCGAGACTGATAAACAACAACCTCCTTCAGGAAGAGCGGCTTGGAAGCATGTTTGTGGTCAAGACAGGTCCGAACTACGATCGCGTGCGGTCTTCCTATGAATCCTCCCTACTGCAGTGGTCTGGGATTCTCGACAAGACGGCCGATCTATTTATGCGGGTCAACACGAACCAAGCGGAAATCATCACAACGGTATTGTTCACCGCTGGTGAGCTGGGACAGGGGAACCATCCAATCCCATCGGAACAGGAAGTGCTGGAGGCTGTGATGCAATGGAAGCAAAAGCGCCGGCCGCCGCTTGATCGGAAGGATGTTGCATCGACGATCCGAAATCTTGGCCTGTTGCAATGGCTGAATGTGTCAGCGAGTCCGGACCTGCCCTTGCCGGAAGAGGAGGTCTTGACCGCCTGAGGTCCGTATTTGACTGTTGGAAATGTTTGGGCGCGGGGTATCGCTTTACCGGGCTCATCGAATTTGTAAATTCCGGGTGAACGCAAGGTCCCCAACTGTTTAGTCTTCATGCAGATGTATGGATCAGTTATCGAGTAGAAATGGACCTAACCCTCCTTAACCGGGAAGATTCCCACTATCCCTCCGCGTTACGGCTTCAGTTCGGCGAACACGCGCCTACCAGTATTGCTGCCCTGCCGGCCTGATCGCCCTCGGCGCGAAAACGTTTTTTCATTTTAACCGTCGGGGCCGGGCCCCGACCCTCCCGTCCCCGGCCTCTTCGACATATTTAAGCCGCTTTTCGCCTTGAATACTCTTCCTGAAGTTCTTCTTTCAGCTCCTGGATTTGCGTTCCCATCTCTTGCAAATCTTGCTTCAGTTCTCTCTCCGATTCGGGAAACATCTCCCCCTCTTCCTCTTCCACATGGTTGAGGATATTCTCTTCCAGCTCCTCAATCTTGGACTTAAATGTTTCCCCCCCGTCTTCGACCAATTGCTTTAGCTCCTCAAGAATGGAGTCGACCTGCTGGTGTTCTCGAAGCGATTCCTCAACTCTTTCACTGTCGAACCTCCGGACCGCGGGATAGAAGATCTGCTCTTCGCATCTGCTGTGAATCTTGACCTCTTGGTCGATGGTATTGACGAGCTCTTGTTGATTCCTTTTGGCTGTTTTTAATTTTTTTATTAAATCTTTTACTTTTTGATGATCCTTTTTAAGGATCTGCGTCGCTTTCATGTCGAGTCTCCTTTGTGGTTTTGTTGAAGGACACTTTAATCCTAAGAGAAAACATGTTTGACGAGCAATCGCCCCAAGGAATGAGCGAGGATCATCCGAAAGGATTAGACGTAGGGATGCTTAGATCAGGAGAAGGCCGGCGTTTCGAACGGTTTTCCATTCTTTACTTTTAAGAAAGTTTTTAAAAGAAAGCCGCGCTTTGGTCGGGTAGCGATCTTGCGCTTCCGACAATCTTAAATAAGGCGCCCCTTTGCGGCCGCGCGGCCTGGACCCTTTCAAGAGCGGATGAAGCCAGTCGGCGACGGCGGGCTCCAACCGGATTGTCGGCGCTTCTTCGCGGCCGTGAAGGGTCAGCGCCGCTTTTTTCGGCCCTTGTCGGGGGGCGGGATCGATCGATGGCGCGTCGCCGATCCAGACCATCCGCCGCTCCAGGTCGTCTCGTCTGGAGGGGGCGTCTCTCAGCGCGGCGGAGATCAGGTCGGGAGGGACGTGCGGTCTCGGCGTCGGAAAGTCAAACCAGCTCCGAACGTCGGCGTCCATGCCGATCCCGTGCATGTAATTGTAGACCGCCTTGGCGAGCCCCGGCCCGAACCGCTCCGGGTCGCATCCCTTCGGATCGACATGGGTCAGGTCGTTGTTGGCGAACGGGCCCGGGGCCGGGCCGGTGATTTCGATTCCGTAAGCGGACGGGTTGAGCCCGACCGGGCTGTGGCGCGTGGCGACGAATCGGTGCCAAAAGGCCGATTGAAGGGTCCCCGCATCGAAAAATTGCCGGACCCGCTCCAGGCTCTCGACCGTCTCTTTCGCCGTCTCGGTCGGAAAACCGTACATCAAGTAAGCGTGAACCAGGATTCCCGCCCGGGCGAAGGCGTGGGTGACGCGGGCCGCCTGCGCGACGTCGACCCCTTTCTCCATCAGGGCGAGGAGCCGGTCGGAGGCGACCTCGATCCCCCCGGTGACGGCGATGCAGCCGGAGGCGGAGAGAAGACGGCAGAGGTCGGGGGTAAAGGCCTCTTCAAACCGGATATTTCCCCACCAGGAGATCGACCGTCCCCGGTCGAGCAGCTCCAGGGCGAGGTCGGCCAGCCGGGAAGGGGGCGCCGCTTCATCCACAAAGTGAAATCCGCTCTCGCCGGTCTCTTCGATCAGGGCGTCGATCCGGTCGGCGAGAAGGGTCGCCGGCGCCGGCTCGTAGCGTCGGATATAATCGAGCCCCACGTCGCAAAAAGAGCATTTTTTCCAGTAGCAGCCGTGCGCCACCGTCAGCTTGTTCCATCGGCCGTCGGACCACAATCGCCGCATCGGGTTCAACATCTCTACAATCGAAAGATACCGGCGCAGCGGCAAACCGCGATAGGTCGGGGTTCCGATCTCCGAAAAAGGGATATCCGGCGCCGGCTCGTTGTTGATATAGAAGACCTCCCCCTTGCGGCGGATGAACGTCCGGCAGAGGGGCGGGTCTCTACGATCCTTTTCCGGCCGGCTTAAGAATTTTAAGATGGAAAGGAGCGGCCGCTCTCCGGCGTCGAGGACGACGAAGTCGACGAAATCGAAAAGGCGCGGCTCGGCCAGGTCGCGCAGCTCGGTGTTGACGTAGCCTCCCCCCAGAGCGATCTTGATTTCGGGATAGGTTCTCCGGATCAAGGCGGCCGACCGGAGCGCGCCGTACAGATTGCCGGGGAAGGGGATCGTGATTCCGACCAGGCCCGGCCGTCTCTCCTCCCCTCGCAAGCGCCGCGCGAGCGCCTCCTCCGATATCCGGTCGAGCCATCCCGGCGGAGAATGGAGGGCGTCATATAACCGATCGAAATGGGTCGCCGAGGCGGCGAGGCGCTCCGCGTAGCGGCTGAGCCCGAAGTGAGGAGAGACGGTCGCCCGGATCAAATCGGCCAGGTCGTCCAGATAGAGCGAGGCGAGGTGCTTCGCCCGGTCGGCCGTCCCCAGGGTTCCAAAGGCCCACCGGTCCTCTTCCAGGGCGCCGAAGCGGGGCCCTTCCGGCAGGAATCGCCGGCCGCAGATCTGTGTCGCCAACGACGGATCGGCGCCTTGAAGAAACCGGATGACCGGCTCGATCGTATCGAGATAACGATCCTCCATTAAAAGAAATCGTTTGACCTCTTCCATTATCCGCTTGCTGCCGGCGCGGATGGCGCCGAAAAGCTCCGTCAGCCCGGGGCGGGAAAAGAGAATAAGGATCGTTTCTATCCCAAGATCGGCCTGGGAGACGCGATACCCTTGCGACTGAAGATAGCCGGTGAGGTAGGGGGTCGCCGGGTAGGGGGTGTTGAGCTGGGTAAACGGAGGGGTGATGAGAAGAAGAGACGGCGCCTCGGTTTTGTGATCGATGGGGTTTTTCTCCAAACGGTTCCTCCTCCTTCCCGTATTTTGGCCCAGCGCCACGGCAAAGTCAAACCAAGAAAAAAAAAGGGAATAAACAAAACCGCTCGGCTGTTTAAATAGGTAAGAAGGGTTGAAGAGGCAATAAAACTGAATTGACCGGAAGGGAGATTTATGGAAAGAAAATTAATGGTTAGAACCGTCAGCGTGATATTTTTGATATTTTTGGCGTTGCAAACGACCTACGGCGCCGAGGCCGATAAGAGCGCGCCCCCTTCTCTTCCGCTCGGGTTGGATGAGGAGTCGTTTTATGTTCCGCCGGACAATCCGATGACGCCGGGAAAGATCGCGTTGGGGCGAACCCTCTTTTTTGATAAACGCCTCTCCACTGACAACACCATCGCCTGCGCCAGTTGTCATATTCCGGCCCTGGCCTTTACCGACGGCCAGCCGGTCTCCGCCGGCGTCCGGCGCCAGCAAGGGGGGCGAAGCGCGCCGACCGCGATCAATCGCGCCTTCAGCAAGGGGCAGTTTTGGGATGGACGGGCCGCCACGCTGGAAGAGCAATCGGTGGGGCCGTTTGTCAATCCGATCGAGCATGGTTTTGTCGATTACACCGAAATGATTCAAAAGATGAACCGGATCGAGGGATACAAAAAGGAATTCAAGAAGGTGTTTGGGGGAGAGATCACGGTCGACCGGGTCGGAAAGGCGATCGCGGCCTTTCAGCGGACCCTCCTCTCCGGAAACAGCCCGGCCGATCGATACGACGTCGGGGGAGACGAAAACGCCATTTCCGACTCCGCGAAACGGGGATTGGACCTCTTCCGCGGAAAGGCCCGCTGCACGAAATGTCATTCCGGCTTCAACTTTACCGATGAGAAGTTCCATAATCTCGGAATCGGTTGGGATACGGGGACCGTCGATCTCGGCCGCTACATGGTCACGAAAGATAAAAGCGAGATCGGGGCGTTTAAGACCCCGACCTTAAGGGAGATCCCGATCACCGCCCCTTATATGCACGATGGGCGGTTCGGCTCTCTGGAGGATGTCGTCGCTTTCTACAACAAGGGGGGGATTCAAAATCCTTTTCGGGATGAGCTTCTTCTCCCCCTCGATTTGACCAAAGAGGAGCAGAAGGACCTCGTTTCATTTTTAAGAGCGCTCAGCGGAGAAGGGTGGCGGGATGCGAAACCGCCCGAAAGCTTTCCACAGTAGTGGGGAGATCGTAAAGAAAGGGGCGGGCCAGGCCCCGCCCCTTTCAGCCGAGCGCGGCGCCGACCGCGTCGAGAAATTCCTGAATGCGATACGGCTTCTTGAGGTAGGGGAGATCGCCGATCTCCCGTTCGAATTCCTTGGATCCGGCGTAACCGGTCGTGAAAAGAACTTTCACGGCCGGGTTCAACGCTTGAAGTCGCTTGTACGTTTTCCATCCGCCGATACCGGGCATGAGCAGGTCTAAAACCACCAGGCTGATTTTGGAGCCCTCCTTTTCATAAATTTCTATCCCCTCCTCTCCCGAACCGGCGGTGAAGACCTGAAAGTTTTTGTCTAGAAGAATTCTCTTCGCCAGTTCCAACACCGATTTTTCGTCGTCCACAATCAGGGCGGTTCGCTCTCTTCCATCCAAAACAGGCTCTTTTTTCCGTTCTTCTTTTTGTTTGGGGGTGTCCGCCGGTTCTTTCAGCCACATGGGAAAGAGAACGGTGAAAGAAGAGCCCTTCCCCGGCTCGGAGTGGACGGTCAGCTCTCCTCCATGTTCTTTCACGATTCCATAGGTCACCGACAGCCCCAAGCCGGTCCCTTTTCCGAACGCTTTGGTCGTAAAGAACGGTTCAAATATCCGAGGGAGGATCTCCGGCCGCATACCGATCCCCGTGTCTTGGACCGTAATTTCGACCCAAGGCGCTTCCGGGGTCCCCTTGGCGCCCCGCGCGATCAGGCGGCTCCGGGTCCGGATCAGGAGCGTCCCTTCTCTCCCCGCCATGGCGTCGCAGGAGTTCATGCAAAGGTTCATGAGCGCCTGGTGGATCTGCCCGCTGTCTCCGAGCATCTTGGGAGAGGCCGCGTCGAGGTCGGTTTTGATGGCGATCCCTTTTCCGGCGCTCTTCTCGAGCAAGAAAAAGATTTCTAGGATGAGACTATTGATGTCCACGACCGACTTGGCCGATTTGGCGCCCCGAGCGAATCCCATGAGCTGTTGAACGAGGCTTCGAGCGCGCAATGAGGATTTCTCGATGACGGCGACCGCGGCGTGATTCGGGTCTTCAGAAGAGATCCGCGTCTTCAAGAGAGAGGCGTATCCGAGAATGCCGGTCAAGAGATTATTAAAATCATGGGCGATCCCCCCCGCGAGGACCCCCAAGCTCTCCATCCTCTGCGCTTGGGCGAGTTGGGCCTCCAGATTTTGCTGCGACGTGATATCTTCCGCGCTGATGATCGCCCCGGCCATCCTCTGTTGACTGTCGAAGAGGGGGATGCCGCTCAGGTTGAAAAAGCAAGGGCGATTTTTATGAAGAAGGATCGACATCTTCCAGCGTTTGAAAGGCGCCCCTTTTTTCAACAGATCTTCAATCTCCGGTTGAAGCTCTTCCACTTGAAGCATCGGCGCTTCCGTCATCGGCCTTCCGATCCAATCGGCGGGGTCGAGCCGTCCCTCCATCTGTCGAAGGAAACTCGCGTTGACGTCGACAATCCTCCCGCCGGGATCGACCAAAATAAGGCAAGAGGGGGAGGAGTGAAAAATCCGGAGATAGCGCTCTTCAGACGCCTGCAGGGCGTCCCTTTGGATCGCCAAAGAGGCCGACATCATATTGAACGACTCGGTCAATATCCCGATTTCATTTTTAGAGGGAGGGTCCGGGATTTGAATGCCCAACTCCCCCGTAGCGAGGCGCTCGGAGGCCCGCGTCAGCTCTTGAAGGGGGGAGGTGACCCATCTCCGGAGCAGCGCATATAAGATGATGATCGCGAGAATCGTCAGGAAGAAGGCGAGCCAGAAATGCCTCAAAAAACTCTGGCGCGGATTCCAAATCAACGGGTCGTCTCTGAAGACCACGCTCACCGCGCCGGTGATGAAGGGGCTGCCTCGAGAGGAAGAGGAGAGCATAATCGGAGCGACCATCCAAAAATGGCCCCGTTCAGGATGATGCGCGAACTCCGCCTTCCCGCTGGCGACCGCTTTTTTAAAATCTGAGGAAAGCTCCGGGTTTTCTTGATATTGAGAAAGCGGGAGCCCCAAAAGATCTCGTTGGCTGGAGGCCAAGACCTTCAAGTCGGCGTCGACGATGACGACGAAAAGGACGCCCGGATCGGTGGCGGTATTCTCGACGATTCTTTGGGCCGAACTGAGGTCTCCTTTATTCAGAAGAATTTCGAAGATGTAACTGAGCTGATCGCTCATCTGCTGGGCCCGGATCTCCAAGTTTTTCATATCGCTGTTTTTTTGAAGCCAATAAGAGACGCCGGAAATAATCGTCGCGAAGAGTATCCCTCCCGCGAGCGTGAGCAGGGAAACGGCCATCGATAACGAATAAGGTTTTTGGAGTAATCTTTTAAAAAGTTTCACCGTGAGATTCCTTCAGGCCGCTCAAGAGATCTTCAAAAAGAACCTCGTGATAAGCGAGGTTATTTTGCTCCATGAAACTTTGAAAATGCTTCACGGCCTCTGAAAAATAGTTTTCCGTTTGGTTCAGGCCGAACAGGATGTAGTTGGCCGAAAAATCCGGAATTAAAATTCCTTTCAGGCTTCGGCGGAATTGGTCCGGGGAGACCTGCTCCCGTTTGGCCATGATCGCCGTCGCCTCTTCAGGGCGCTTCTTCCAAAAGTCGATCGCCTTAAAATAGGCTTTGACGACCTTTACGCAGTCCTCTCTTCTATTCTCCAAAACATCCTCGCGAAAGATCAAGACGCCGATAATCTCCGCCGGGATCTCGCGGCTGGTAAAGAGGAGGTTCGCCTTCCGCTCCCGGATCAAACGGCTTAAAATCGGTTCAAACGTGACGACCGCATCGACCTCTTTTTCGACAAACGCGCTGTACGCCTCTTCATGGGGGGTGATGTGGACCGGTATCACGTCCGACATCGACAGCCCCGACTTTTGCAGGGCCCGCGTCAAAACATAGGCGCCGAGGCCGTTCAGCTCGACCCCCACACGTTTCTGTTTGAGGTCCTTTATCGATTCGATCCGAGATTGGCCGACAATCCCGTCGGAACCGAACGATTCGTCCAACGCCAGGACGACCCGGTAGGAGGTCCCCAAGCGGGACAAAAGCATCTCATTGAGGCTGACCGCCGCCCCTTCTAATCGTCCCAATCGAATCGCTTTTAACAAATCGGTGAAAGAGGTAAAATCTTTCAGGAGAACAGGCGCTTGTTCTTCATCAAAAAAACCTTTTTGGTGGGCAAGGTAGAGGGTTTCGAAGCCGGGCCAGACATTATACCCGATCCTGAGCGGTTCCGAAGGGGCGCCGCGGCAGCCGAGGCAGGTCCCGATAAAAATCAATAAAAAGTAAAATCGAAGGCGATGACGGTTCCCCATGGATGATCTTCTCCGAGGGGGGGCTGGAAAGAGAAACATAGTCTTATTTTAGTGTAATGGATGAAGTTAAGCAAGCTATCTCATGTAAGCGTTCAGGCCTCCGATCATAGAAATGATTTGACAGCCGCTTCCACCCTGTTTATGATCATTTTAACCCTCCTCCTTATTGTTCCTGGAGACGCAAGAATGACAAACGCGCTTCTTTCTTCGATCATCTTTATTCTCTTTCTAAACGGTTGCGATAGTTCAAAATCGACTCCCGCTTCCATGGGAGGCCCTGCCCCGAAGCCTCCGGTCGCGCTGGCGGAGGGAGAGAAATATTTCAACGGCTACTGCGCGCCATGTCACGGGGCCGGCGCCCGCGGAACCGATCGGGGGCCGACCTTTCTCTCCAAGATCTATGAGCCGAATCACCATGGAGACCCCGCCTTCCGGTTGGCCGCCCAAAACGGCGTTCGCGCGCACCATTGGAATTTCGGCGATATGCCGAAGATCGAGGGGGTCCGGCCGGAAGAGATCGACGAAATCATTCGATATGTCCGTTGGCTTCAAAAAGAGGCGGGGATTATTTAACCGGGTTTGATGGGACAGTCTGATCTATTCCAATGGATTCTGATTCTTTTGGTTTTACTTTGGCCGCTCTGGCTCCTGTTGTTGGCGCTCGCGCGGGAAATCTTGCGAGCCGTCGGACGCCGGCTTTTTCGGTAATCTCGGCGGTTATTTTCGAAGCCCTTCCGGCGTCTCGAATAGTTCTTGAAAGAGCGCGTGAACCGTCTCGGTATGAAACCGGTAGTCCCTCGTGAGTTGATCCGGCGCCGGGGACCCGACGCCGTCGCGATAGCCGAGCCGGAGGGCGAGACGCCGGAATTCAGCCGGTTCGGTCGGAAGGAGATGCGTTTGAAGATCATGGGCCATTTGGAGCTTGTTCTCGACGTCTCTTAGAAAAAGATAAGCCGCGCTGAGGCGCCGGCGGGCTTCCGGAGAGAGGGCCCCGTTCCGAGCGAGCTTCCTCAGGGTCCTCAGGGTGTTGCGCTCGCGCGCCTCGACCTTCTTCCGGCCGAGTTCGAGCTGAAGGGTTTGAACGATAAATTCGATCTCCCGAATGCCGCCGTAGCCAAGTTTTACATGGCGCTTCGTTTGAGCCCCCTCGGCGATCTTCTCATCGATTTTGTCTTTTAGC
>DATDON010000204.1:0-2099 GCA_035293225.1 Candidatus Manganitrophaceae bacterium | reverse complement strand
CCGAAGTTTTTCCGATTCATGATCGCGGCGCAGCGGACGCACGGGATATATCCGACGGGATCTCTCGCCGGCGCCCGGCGATATTCCTCTTTGGTCTCCTCTTTCCGGTAAACATCGGACTCCCGCGTCGCCCGCCGGAATTCCGTTTTGTCGAGCCAGAGCCCTCCGCAGGCGCGGCAGAGGTTGTACTCCTCCCCATCGGGCGCCAAAATTTCAAGCGGCGCCTTGCAGCGGGGGCACGCCGCCGGAAGGGCCGGCGCGTCGTCCCGCAGATCGCCCCCGCAGATCGGACAAACGGTATATTTCCGGCTGACCTGTTTCCCGCAATGCTCGCACCTTTTCGTCTCGCTCATTTCGCCTTCCTTCTTGATGTTCAGACGGGCCACGTCAAAAGAAACGATCATTTTAGTATACCCGAACTTTAAACCTTCGGGACGACCGGCCCGGAACCCGGCTGGTTTTTTCCATCCTTCCATAAAAAGTTGACGAAACCGAAAAATCGGATTATAAAGTTTCCGAATTCGAAAGTTTTTCCGGAAGAGAAAAAAAGGGGGAGATCATGGGAGATTTGATGAAAGGGGATTGGGTCCGGCATGACCGGTTCGGGATCGGCCGGGTCGAGGAGGTCTCCGGTTACGGAGAGGGGCAGAAATGCTCCGTCTACTTTTCACGGAACGATAAACTCGCCTTAATCGCCCGAGGCCAGCTCGCCTCCTTATCCGACGCGGAAACGGCCGCCTACGAGATGGTCAAGCTGGCGGTGATGGAAATTCACGAGGAAGAGTTTCCCCAGATTGAGATGGGAGAGCGCTGGAAAGGGGGCGAACTGGTTCTCAAGCCGGCCGATCCGCAGCGGGAGGCGAAGAGCGTTCCGCTGGAGAACTTCTTTCACAAGATCGTGATGATCCGGGACCGGCTCCGGGTCCTGGAGCAGCAGATCAACAGCCACAAGGGCCTCTCCGACGGCGAAAAGGTCCAACTGGAGCAATACATCACCCGCATTTACGGTTCGCTCACCACCTTTAATATCTTATTCCAGGATAAAAAAGACCACTTTGTCGGCCAAAAGGGGGATGATTAAGCATGGATGAACCTCGCGTGGAAAGATCGATGATGAAGCGATTACGAAACACCATGCTCACCGGACTCATCGCGCTGGCCCCGCTCTATCTCACCGTGACGCTGTTGGTCTGGCTCTTCCAGGCGGTCGACGCCTTCTCGCAGCCCTGGCTTCGCCGGGTCTTCGGCGTGCAGATCCGGGGGCTGGGGGTCTTGGCGACGGGGTTGATCGTGTTTATCGCGGGGCTCGTCGTGTCCAGCGTCACCGGCGCGTTGTTCCTCGCCTCGATGAACCGGATTTTGGAGCGGCTGCCGATCGTCAAAGGTTTATACCGCGGGATCAAGCGGGTCATCGAGAGTTTTAATCCCAACAACCCATCCGGATTTAAGGAATTCGTCCTCGTCCGGCATGAAAGCGGAAACAGTTTCAACGCCGCCTTTTTGACCGGCGAGTTCAACCTCGTCCAAGAGGATGGGACGCGCCGGGAGCTGGCGGTCATTTTCATTCCGAGCAACCACCTCTATCTCGGAGCGATCCACATCGTCGACCGGTCGCGGATACTGAAGACCGCTTTGACGCTGCAAGACGGCGTCGCCTTCGCCCTCTCCGCCGGGGCCTCTTTGCACGGGGATGTCCGCCAGACCCCGTTTCCCCCGCCGTAGAGGATTGCCTGCGCCGCGCCCTTCACGCGACGCCCACGGAAAGCATCATCAGCTCGCCCCGCATGGAAGGATGGAAGTCGCATTGAAAGGAAAACTTTCCGGCCCGGGTCGGCGTGAAACGGACATTGAATTCTCCTCCCGGCTGAATGTGAACCCCTTTGATCCCCCTCCCAAAGGCGGCGCCGGCGGCCGATTCGACCTCGACGTCCATCTCTTCAAAGATTTTGGATATAAAGCCATGCCGGACCTTGTCGAGGTTACGGATGGTGATCGTCGCCGGCATATCGGGCGGAATGACCCCGGCTTGGACCTCATACTTGAAGTTGCGGATCACCACCTCCACTTTTCCCGGCTCCTGCGCGAAAAGAAGAAAAGAA
>DATDON010000203.1:0-3627 GCA_035293225.1 Candidatus Manganitrophaceae bacterium | reverse complement strand
ATCCCGAAGATGGCGGCGCTGAGATTACTCGGGATCGCGATTCCGGAAGAGTATGGAGGCGCCGGCCTCGGCGCCCTGGAAACGGCGATCATTCTCGAAGAGATCGCCCGGGTGGACGGGGCGGCGGCGCTCATCGTCGCGTCGCACAATTCGCTTTGCGCGACCCATCTTTATCTTTTCGGGAACGAAGATCAGCGGCGTCGTTTTCTCGTCCCGCTCGCAAAGGGCTTAACGCTCGGCGCGTGGGCGTTGACGGAGTCCGAGTCGGGATCGGACGCGGCGTCCATGAAAACCGTCGCGACCCTCCAAGGAGACCAATGGGTCATTCAAGGGAGCAAGCTCTTTATCACCCAGGGATCGACCGCCGGAATCTACGTGATCACAGCCTCGACCGACCCCTCCAAAGGGGCGAAGGGGATCTCCGCGTTCGTCGTCGAACGGGAAACCTCCGGTCTGATCGTCGGAAAAATCGAAAAAAAATTAGGCGTCCGGGCTTCCGACACCGCCGCGCTCCACTTTGAGAATCTTCGGATTCCCCGGGAAAACCTGATCGGGGTCTTAAATGATGGGTTTCAAAACGTCCTTCACATTTTAGCGGGGGGACGGATCGGCATCGGCGCGATGGCGGTCGGTCTGGCGCGCGGCGCATTGGAAGAATCGATCAGGTACGCAAAGGAACGAAAACAGTTTGGGCGCCCGATCGGCGACTTTCAGGCGATTCAATGGAAGCTTTCCGACATGGCGACCGAAATCGAGGCGGCCCGGCTCCTGGTCTATCGCGCCGCCCTTCTAAAAGATTCGGGAGACGAGTTCAAACGGGCGGCGTCCGAGGCGAAGCTCTTCGCGTCGGAGGTCGCGATGCGGGCGACGACCCAGGCGATTCAGATTCACGGCGGCTCCGGATACCTTAAAGATTTTCCGGTGGAGCGCTATTTTCGAGACGCCAAGATTTGCGAAATCGGCGAGGGGACCTCCGAAATTCAGAGGAAAATTATTGCCAAAGCGCTCCTTCAATAAGAGGTCCATCGCGGACAAAATCTTGAAGGGGGATATTCGCTCCGCTTCCAAGCTCCTCACCCTGATTGAGGACCGCGATCCGGCCGCCGTTCCGGTCCTTGAAACGCTTTATCCTCATACGGGACACGCCGCGCTCATCGGGGTCACCGGCCCCGCCGGCGCGGGGAAAAGCGCGCTGATCAATCATCTGATCTCCGCGTTTCGTCAAAAGAAAAAATCGGTCGGCGTTCTGGCGATCGATCCCAGCAGCCCATTGTCGGGAGGCGCCCTTCTCGGAGACCGGCTTCGGATGCGGGACCACCTCACCGATAAAGAGGTGTTCATTCGAAGCCTCGCAACCCGCGGCGCTTGGGGCGCCCTCAGCTACGCCCTCTTCGACGCCGTTCACGCCCTCGACGCACTCGGAAAAGATATCCTCTTCATCGAAACGGTCGGCGCCGGCCAGGATGAAGTTCAGATCGCCCAATTGGCCGAAACCGTTCTCTTGATTCTATCCCCGGGCGGGGGGGATGAGGTTCAGATTTTAAAGGCGGGGCTCCTCGAAATAGGCGATATCGTCGTCGTGAACAAGGGGGATCTTCCCGAAGCGAAATCTCTCTACCGGCAGATTCGGGAGTGGACGCGAGACCGTCCGGTCCTCCTGACCTCCGCGTCAAAGGAGGAGGGGCTCTCCGCGCTCGTGTCGGAGATCGATAAAAGACGCCTTCAAAAAGAAAATCTCACGACGCGAAAGAGTCATTTCGTCAGGGAAGAGCTTCTCTCCCGCCTGAGGGAAGCGTTTGTGGAATCGCTCCCCCCTTTCAGCGAGGAGGAAATCGAGGCGATCCGGCTTCGAAGGGAAAATCCGTATTCTTTTATTCGCGCTTGGCTGAAAAAAGGGGCGGCTAAGAATTCTTTTTAAGTTCCATAATGACGATCTTGGCGACCTCTTTGAGGGTGTCGAAAACGCCTTTTCCCGCCGCCGCGACCCCCTCGAAATTAACCACGTTGCGCGGATTGAGGACACGATTCATCTCTTCCACGGGAACCACGTTGGGAAGATCCCGTTTGTTGTGTTGAATCGCAAAGGGAAGGTTGTCGAGGTTGAGCCCCTGCTCTTTTAAATTCTTCCGGAGGTTTTCCATGCTCTCGATGTTCGCCTCCATCCGTTCCACTTGGGAATCGGCGACGAAAATGGCCCCGTCCACTCCGCGGAGGATCAATTTTCGGCTCGCATCGTAAAAGACCTGTCCCGGAACGGTATAAAGGTGGAACCGGACCTTGAATCCTTTAATATTGCCGAGCGCCAGCGGCAAAAAATCGAAGAAGAGGGTCCGCTCCGTTTCGGTCGCGAGGGAAATCATCTTTCCCTTGCTGTCTGGATTGGTCTTCTTATAAATGTAGAGGAGATTGGTCGTCTTTCCGCAAAGGCCCGGCCCGTAATAAACTATTTTACAATTGATTTCACGCGCCGAATAATTAATAAAGGACATGGTTTACCTTTTTTGGATGAAACCCGGTCATGAAGGGCGCCGTTCCTCCGTTGACCTCCTATCGAGACGCAATCATTCCCTGGAACCTGTCCCACAAATATTTTTTACCGCGGCCTCGCCTTGAAACTTTTCGCTTTGCTTCGCGACAAAACCATTTATGGGACAGGTTCTAGCCGAACAATTTTTCAATGTCGTCTTCAGTGATTTCCGCAAACGGCGATCGGCTGTCTTTTTTCCCTTTTTCTTTATCGACCTTGCCTAATATTTTCTCGAAGATCTGGCCGAATACCTCGGCGCTCTTCTTGACCCTGAGTCGAACCAGGCCGAGAGAAGAACGTTGGTCAAAAACGACGACCAGAATGACCCTCTGGCCGATCAGGGAGATGTGGATGTTATCCCTTTCTCCCTCGTGAAAGAGAATGGAAAATTCTTTCTCTCCAAGCAACTTGGCCATTCCTCCGGTCGCGGCGATATTCCCCGCCGTCAGTGAAGCGAGAGAAGTCGTATCGAGATTTTGCGTCTCGCCGAAACTGGCGATCAGTTGGCCGTTTTTATCAACCAGAAAGGTGACTTTCGCGTTGGCGAGTTGATGCAGCTTCGCAAGCTCGGCGTCAATCTGTTTAAACTCCTCTTCATACATCACTAAACCGGAATCCGACATCTTTTCTTATCCTAATTATTGATGAGATTCGTCGGCGAATCATCGCGTCAGGCGCCTCATTTCGCCCGGCGGGCGCCTGGAAGGATCCTGATGGATCGAGGAGCGCCGCGCGCCATTTTCAACAAAAGAAATCACCACTTGAACAAGAGGCGCCCTTCTTTTTTTTTCGTGTAAGGCCTTTATTTTATACCACAGGAATCGGTTTCACGCAATCCGGAAAACGGCTTCCGCTTTACGGACCGGTGATAAATCGGATCTCCGCGCTTTAACATGGGGAGGAACCGGCCCTTTTTAACGGAAAGAGGATCTTGCCCCCTTCCGCCGGGGCCCCTTCTACTCGACCGTCATCGTTTCGGCCTCACTCATTTCCAACCCTTCCGTTTTATTCAATCTTGCAATATAATGATTGGCCCACGCAAGATAGATGCCGGCGGCGTCTTTCATCGCCATCGCCCCTTGCGTCAATTGACGCAGCTC
>DATDON010000202.1:0-3228 GCA_035293225.1 Candidatus Manganitrophaceae bacterium | reverse complement strand
CGGACGTCGCGGCCCTCCATCATCAATCCTGCGGCCATCGAATCGGGAAACAGCGGCGTCGGAGTCAGTTTCGATCAAGAGCTTTCACGGAAGGTCGGCGTGTGGGGCCGGTTCGGAACCCAACGGGGGAAGGTGGCGCAGTTTGATCGCCACGCCTCCGCGGGGGTTCAATTTAAAGGAGCGATGGGACGGGAAGAAGATGTGATCGGAGCGGCCTTCGGCGCGACGTTCATCGGCGGCGAATACAAGCAGGCCTCCGGGCTCGATAAGAATGAATATTACGGCGAGCTCTATTATAATGCGGCCTTCACTGAAAGTGTTCATCTCTCTCCCGATCTTCAATATATCGTTCATCCGGGAGGAAATGGGGCGATCGATCCCGTTTATATCTATGGGCTCCGCGGGCAGATCAGTTTTTAAAGGAGGCGATGATGAAAAAGAAGAATGTCCGAATCAGTTTATTAATGGTCTTGTCGCTCGCCTTGCTTCCAGTCGAAGGGAGAGCGGCGGAGAAGATCAAGGTAGTGACCACGGTGGCGCCGATCACCAACATCGTGAAAAACGTCGGCGGCGACCGGATTCGCCTGCATGGGATTGTCCCGGAGGGGACCGATTCCCATACCTTCGAGCCGGCCCCTTCCGACATTCAATTTTTAACGGAGGCCGACCTGCTGATATTCAACGGCCTCCATCTGGAAACGCCGACCGAAAAACTGGCGGTCGCGAACAAAAAGAAAACCGCCAAGATTCTCAAGTTGGGGGACAACACCGTTAGCCAAAAGGAGTGGGTTTTCGATTTCAGCTTTCCGGAGTCGGAAGGGAGCCCGAATCCACATCTTTGGCTCAATGTCGCCCATGCGATCCGTTACGCCGAATTGACGCGGGAGGCGCTGATCGCCCTCGACCCCCCGAACAAGGCCTATTACGAGCAAAGGGCCAAGAGCTATTTGGCGAGGTTGAAACGGCTCGACGAGGCGATCCTCAAGACGATGTCGACCATCCCGCAGAAGAATCGAAAACTGCTCACCTATCACGACTCATGGGCCTACTTCTGCCCCCGCTACGGCTGCAAGGTGATCGGCGCGATTCAACCCTCCAGCTTCTCGCAGCCTTCGCCGAGGGATGTCGCCCGGCTCATCGACCAACTCAAGGCGGAAAACGTCCCGGCGATATTCGCCTCGGAGGTCTTTCCGAGCAAGGTGCTGGAGCAGATCGGCAAAGAGGCGGGGGTGAAATATGTCTCGACCCTCCGGGACGACGACCTCCCCGGCCCCCCCGACGCCGCGGAGCATACCTATATCGGAATGATGGCCGAGGATGTGACGACCATGGCCCGCTCATTGGGCGGAAGCGCGGAGGCGCTTCAAGGGATCGATCCGAGCGACCTAAAGTAAAGCCCCACAAATTCCTTGACATTTTTGAGAAAGTATAGCACAATTATCAAAAATTGTGTTATCCGGGGGAGGGGTCGCCGTGTCGAAACTGGTCCGATTTGGCGTTTCAATCGATGACGGTCTTTTAAGGCAGTTCGATCATTTGATCGAAGAGAAAAAATATACGAACCGCTCCGAGGCCTTGCGCGATCTGATCCGCGACCATCTGGTGGAGCAGGAGTGGGACGAAAATAAAGAGACGATCGGGACCATCACCATCGTCTACGATCACCATGTGCATGAACTGATGGAAAAACTGACCGACATTCAGCATCATTATCAAAGGCTCATCAAGTCCACCCTCCATATTCACCTCGATGAACACCGGTGCCTGGAAGTGCTGGTCGTTCAGGGGCGCAGCGGCGACATCAAAAAAATCGCCGATAACCTGATCGCCACCAAAGGGGTCAAGCATGGAAAGCTGACCGCCACCACGACCGGAAAGGGCCTTCACTGAAGACGCCTATGGACGGAAACAGCCCGAAAGCGTTGGTCTCCTTTTCCGGTGTGACCTGCGGCTATCACCAAAAGGTCGTCTTTCGAAACCTCTCGCTCAACATTTTCCCGGGGCAATTCACCGGCTTGGTCGGCCCGAGCGGCGCCGGGAAATCGACCCTCTTGAAAGTGATTTTGGGGGTGGTCCCGGCTCTCTCCGGGGCTGTCTCCGTCGCGGGATTTCCGGTCCGGGACCGGACGCCGGCGCAGGTAGGCTATGTCCCCCAGATCGAAACGGTCGATTGGGATTTCCCCGTCACGGTGGAACAGGTCGTCGCGATGGGGCTTTACCGCGAGTCGGCGCGGCTGCCGTGGCTGACCCGGGGGGAACGGCGCCGAATTCAGGAGCTTCTCGATCAGCTCGCCATCGGCTCCTACGCCCAGCGGCATATCAAGGCCCTTTCGGGAGGGGAGCAGCAGCGGGTCTTTTTGGCGCGCGCGCTGATCGGGCGCCCCTCGCTCCTCATTTTGGATGAGCCGACCTCCGGCGTCGATTTGAAGACCCAGCACGCCATTCTCCATCTTCTGGGGGAGTTGAACCGGAAGGGGGTCACCATTCTCCTCACCACGCATGATCTCAACGCGGTCGCGCGCCATCTCCCCTGGGTGATCTGCTTCAACCAAACCGTCATCGCGCAGGGAGACCCGAACGAAATTTTCACTTCCGCTATCTTATCGCGAACCTATGAGTCCGAGATGGCGGTCGTGCGTCAAGGGGATGTGATCTTGGTGGACGACAGTCCGAAAGCGGGCCTCCACTTCAAAAAGCACAGCCACCCTTCTCCGGCGGGATCGAGTTGAAATGATCATGGCGCCTCTTCAATATCAATTTTTCCTGCACGGCCTCATCGCGGCGACCCTGGTCGGAGGGATTTGCGGCCTGATCGGCGTCTATATCGTTTTGAGGCGGATGAGTTACATCGGCCATGGCCTTTCGCACGCGGTGTTCGGAGGGGCGGTGGTCAGCTATGTAATGAGTTGGAATTTTTATCTCGGCGCGGGATTGTGGGGCTTTTTGTCGGCGCTGTTGATCAACATGGTGACGCGGCGGAAGAAAATCGGGGCGGACGCCGCGATCGGCGTCATCACCACGGCGAGCTTCGCGTTGGGGGTGGCGATCATCAGCCAGTACCGCCGCTTTACCAAAAACTTCGAGGCGGCCCTTTTTGGAAATATCCTCGGCGTCTCCTCCCAAGACCTCTGGATCATCGCCGCCGTCACGGTTGTCTCGGCCTTGCTGATTTTCATCTTTTACAGGCAGTTCCTCTTCACGACCTTCGACGCGGAGGTCGCCCGCATC
>DATDON010000201.1:0-4553 GCA_035293225.1 Candidatus Manganitrophaceae bacterium | reverse complement strand
CGCGGGGGGAGCAGGGGATGAGTTTGTTCGAGAAAAACGGGGGGGTGACCCACATCCCGACCGAGGCGAAAGAGGTGTATGACGTAACCGGCGCGGGAGACACGGTGGTGAGCGCCCTGGCGTTGGCCATCTCGGCGGCGGCGCCTCTCCCGATCGCGGCCCGGCTCGCCAATTGCGCCGCAGGGGTGGTCGTGGGGATGGTGGGGACGGCGGCGATAGATAAGAAAACCCTTGAAAAGGCCCTTTCATGACCGGCGATTCCTTGACATCCGGCGCCCCCTCCTGCCTGATCGTCATCCCCGCCAGATTTCCATCGACCCGTTTTCCGGGAAAGCCGCTCGCCGATCTCAACGGGAAACCGATGATTCAGCATGTCTGGGAGCGGGCGATGGCGACGCAATACGCGGGGCAGGTCCGGGTGGCGACCGATGATCCCCGGATCGCCGAGCGCGTCCGGTCGTTCGGAGGGGAGGTCTTGATGACTTCCGCCGACCATCGGACCGGGACGGAACGGGTCGCGGAAGCGGCGGAGCGATTTCCGGCGGAGGTGGTGGTGAACCTCCAGGGAGATCTTCCCCTTTTTCAGCCGAAGACGCTTGATTCGCTGATCGGCGCCTGCCGCGCCTCCCTGGAGAAAGGGGAGTTCGATCTGGCGACCGCGAAATCGGAGATCTTTTCCGAGGAGGAGCTGTTCAGCCCCCATTCCGTGAAGGTCGTGACCGATCGGGAGGGGTTCGCCCTTTATTTTTCGCGCTCTCCGATCCCGTATATCGAAAAAGGGGGGTTCGAGAATGGAAAAGGGCCCTTTAAATTCTACAAACATTACGGGATTTATATTTTCCGGCGCGATTTTCTCCTCCGGATCGCCCGGTCGCCGGAGGGGCCTCTTGAAAAGATGGAGAGGCTGGAGCAGCTTCGGGTCTTGGAGCAGGGGGGTCGGATCCGGGTCCTGGAAATAGAACAGGAGGAGGCCCGGTTTTTCCATGAGGTCAACACCCCGGAAGATCTCGTCAAAGCGCGGGAGATATTATCTTCCCGGGGTTTCTCATCTCCGGTGACCTAAGGGGAATGGTTTCTGGAGCAACAGAAACCATCGGAGAGAGCGGGAAAAGAAAAAGTTAGGTTCGGAGGTCGGCGTGGCGAAGAAAACGACAAAATATATTTTTATTACAGGGGGGGTCGTCTCCTCTTTGGGGAAAGGCCTTTCCGCCGCCTCGATCGGCAATCTGCTCGAGGCGAGGGGGCTCTCGATCACCTTTTTGAAACTTGATCCTTATATCAACGTCGACCCCGGAACGATGAACCCTTACCAGCACGGCGAGGTCTTCGTCACCGAGGATGGGACCGAAACCGATCTCGATCTGGGGCATTATGAGCGATATACCTCGGTCAACCTCTCGAAAAAGAACAACTACACCACCGGGAAGATTTACTACAACGTCATCACCAAAGAGCGCCGGGGAGATTACCTCGGCGGAACGGTCCAGGTTGTTCCCCATATTACCGATGAGATCAAGCGCTGCGTCACCTCGGTCGGCGACGGGGTCGATGTGGCGATCGTCGAGATCGGAGGGACGGTGGGGGATATCGAGAGTCTCCCCTTCCTGGAGGCGATCCGCCAGATGCCTTTCGACGTCGGGAGGGAAAACGTCCTTTATATTCATCTGACGCTGGTTCCATTCATCAAAGCGGCCGAAGAGCTGAAGACGAAACCGACCCAGCACAGCGTGAACAAGATGCGGGAAATCGGCATCCAGCCCGATATCCTTCTCTGCCGGACCGACCGGTTTATTCCCCCCGAATTAAAGAAAAAAATCGCCCTCTTTTGCAGCGTTGAACAGGAGGCGGTCATTACGGCGAAAGATGTGGAGAGTATTTACGAGGTGCCGCTGATCTTTCATCAGGAGAAATTGGACGAAACCATCGTCAAAAAGCTCGGTCTCAAGACCCGCCCTCCCCACTTGAAAAAATGGGAGCAGGTCGTCCGGACGATCCGGAATCCTCAAAAGGAGGCCCGGATCGCCCTGGTCGGGAAATATGTCGATCTCAAAGATTCCTATAAAAGTCTTTATGAGTCGTTGATCCACGGAGGAATCGGCAATCAGGCCCGTATCGAGGTCGACTGGGTCAACAGCGAGCGGCTGGAGACGGAGGAGGCCGAATCGGTCCTGAAAGGGGCGGAAGGGATTCTGGTGGCGAGCGGTTTCGGAAACCGGGGAATCGAAGGAAAAATCGCGGCGATCCGATACGCCCGGGAGCGGGAGATTCCGTTCTTGGGGATCTGCCTCGGGATGCAGTGCGCCGTCATCGAATTCGCCCGGAACGTGGTCGGTTTTCCCAAGGCGAACAGCTCGGAGTTCGATCCGAAAACCCCTCATCCGGTCATTGATCTCATGCCGGGCCAGCGTCATGTGCGGGAAAAGGGGGCGACGATGCGGCTGGGGGCGTACCCTTGCCGGATCGAAAAGGGGACCAAGGCGTACGACGCCTATCGGCAGACTGAAATCTCCGAACGGCATCGTCACCGCTACGAATTCAACAACCGCTATCGAGAGAGGCTGACCCGCGCGGGGCTCGTCCTCAGCGGGCTCTCGCCCGATGGAAAACTGGTGGAGATCATCGAACTGGCCCGCCATCCCTGGTTCGTTGCGGTTCAATTCCACCCGGAGTTTAAATCGCGTCCTCTCGATCCGCATCCTCTTTTCCGGGATTTCGTCAAGGCGGCGATTCAAAGCAAAGGTTGAGGTTATGGGGGTAAAATAGCGCTGTAGGGGCGAACCGATGTGTTCGCTCGCCACGGGTTGAAGGTATGGAGGTCAGTTGAGGTTATGGAGGTCCAATGGCGCCGCAGTCCATCGAAATCGGAAAAATAAAACTGGGGAAGGGGGCCTTTTTCCTGATCGCCGGGCCCTGCGTCATTGAAAGCGAAGATCTGGTTTTAAAGACGGCGGACCAAATCGCCCGGATCGCCGCTTCCCATCGTCTCCCCTTCATCTTTAAATCTTCCTATGACAAGGCGAACCGGAGCGCCGTCTCCTCCTACCGGGGAATCGGGATGGAGGAGGGGTTGCGCATTCTCCAGAAGGTGAAATCCGAAATCGGCGTTCCGGCGCTTTCCGACGTCCACGCGCCCGAAGAGGCGGCGGCCGCGGCGGAGGTCTTGGATGTCCTTCAAATCCCGGCGTTCCTCTGTCGCCAGACCGACCTTCTCTTGGCGGCCGGAAGGACGGGGAAAGCGGTCAATGTGAAGAAAGGGCAGTTTTTGGCCCCCTGGGATATGGTCAACGTCGTCGAGAAACTGGAGTCGACCGGAAACAAAAATATCCTTTTGACGGAGCGGGGAGCGAGTTTCGGGTATAATAATCTGGTGAGCGACATGCGCTCCCTGGTGATTATGCGACGGACCGGCTATCCCGTCGTTTTCGACGGGACCCACAGCGTCCAGCTCCCCGGCGGAGGAGGGAAGGTCTCTTCAGGCCAGCGGGAATTCGTCGCCCCCCTTTCGCGGGCGGCGGTGGCGGCGGGATGCGACGGCCTCTTTCTGGAAGTTCATCCTCATCCCGACCAGGCGCCCTCGGACGGGCCGAACATGATCGACTTTTCGGAATTAAATAAGCTGTTGACGCAGGTCAAACGGATATTGGAGGCGCTTGAAGAAAGAGAAGGTTGAGGCTCAGGGACCTCAGCCTCCGCCTTAACCTCGATTTTGTGGAGGGTTGATTGATCTTAGATGAAGGAAAGCGGGTTTTAAAAGTTGAAGCCGCCGCGATTTCGGAGTTGATTCAAAAATTGGATCATCGTTTTGTCGAAGCGGTGGAGCTTTGTCACGCCTGCCGGGGCCGGATTGTCGTGATCGGGATGGGAAAGTCGGGCCTCATCGGCAAAAAGATCGCCGCGACGCTGGCAAGCACCGGCGCCCCTTCTTTTTTTCTTCATCCCGCCGAGGGGATTCACGGCGATTTGGGGATGGTCTCGAAAGAGGATATCGCCCTGGCCCTCTCAAACAGCGGAGAAACGGAAGAGATCCTCCGGATCCTCCCCTCTCTCAAACGGTTTAACTTGAAGTTGATCGCCCTCACCGGGAATGTTAAATCGACGTTGGCCAAAATGAGCGACGTCGTCTTGGATGTCTCCGTTGAGGAAGAGGCCTGTCCCCTCGGCCTCGCCCCCACCGCCAGCACGACCGCCACATTGGCGATGGGGGACGCCCTGGCGGTCGCCCTCCTTCAAAAAAAAGGATTTCGAAAAGAAGACTTCGCGTCATTCCATCCGGGCGGCTCTTTGGGACGGAAGCTCCTCTTAAAAGTGGTCGATGTTCTCCATTCGGGAGAGGCCGTTCCGAAAGTCTTGGAAGAGACCCCGATGAAAGAGGTGGTGCTGGAAATGACCGCCAAAAAACTAGGGATGACGACGGTCTTAAGTCGGTCGGGCGCGTTGAAGGGAATCATCACCGATGGAGACCTCCGGCGGCTGATTAAAAACGCCGATCCCGGCCGGCCCGATCTCTTTTCATTGCCGGCCAAAGAGGTGATGAACCGCGCTCCGAAGACGAT
>DATDON010000200.1:0-8857 GCA_035293225.1 Candidatus Manganitrophaceae bacterium | reverse complement strand
CCGGCGCCGCCGCCGCGTTGGTGGCGGCCGCGGAGCGTCCTGACGATGTCGGCGCGATCGTCTCTCGCGGGGGACGCCCCGACTTGGCGGGAACGGCCCTTTCGCGGGTCAAGGCCCCGACGCTCCTGATCGTCGGAGGGGAGGATATCCCGGTCATCGGGATGAATCAAGAGGCGATGGCGAAGCTTCAGGTCGAGAAGAAGCTCCAGATCGTTCCCGGAGCGACCCACCTCTTTGAAGAGCCGGGGGCGCTGGAAGAGGTGGCGCGGCTGGCGGCCGACTGGTTCGCCCGACGCCTCCGTTGGACGGAAAAGGCGAAGGGGGCCTAAATCCCGGCTGCTTCTTCTGACGAACCGATCGGCGGACTTTCCACTCTTTTGTTGCTTGATCGGGCAGGACCGCTATGTTAGACTGAAGTTACTTTATAAAGGGATAAACCATGCCGGTTACAACGGCGGAAAAAAGGCTCGTCGCGCGGATCGAGCGGCTCAAAAAGGAGCGCCGGGCGATCATCCTCGCCCATAATTATCAGGTGGGAGAGATTCAGGACGTCGCCGACTTCCTGGGAGATTCGCTGGAGCTTTCGCAGAAGGCGGCGAAGACCGACGCAAAGGTGATCGTCTTTTGCGGGGTCCATTTTATGGCGGAGACGGCGGCGATCCTCAGCCGTCCCGATCAGACGGTCCTCCTTCCCGACCTCGCCGCCGGGTGCGGGATGTCGGAGATGATCTCGGCGGAGGAGGTTCGCGCGCTGAGGGCGAAACATCCCGGCGCGGTGGTGGTCTGCTACGTCAACACGAGCGCCGCGGTGAAAGCCGAATCGGACGTCTGCTGTACCTCGGCCAACGCGGCGAAAGTCGTTCGGTCGATTCCGGAGGAGCGCGAGATCATCTTCATCCCGGATCAGTATCTGGGGGCGAACGTCATGCGCCAGACCGGCCGGAAGCTGATTTTGTATAACGGCTACTGTCCCACCCATTTCCGGATCATGGCCTCGGAGCTTCAAGAGGCGAAAGCGGCCCATCCGGAGGCGCTGGTCTTGGCCCATCCGGAGTGCGCGCCGGAGGTGGCCGCCCTGGCCGATCAGGTCCTCTCGACCAGCGGGATCGCTCTGGAGTCGAGAAAAACCGCCAAAAAAGAGATTATCGTGGCGACGGAGACCGGCATGTTGCGCCGCCTTGAGAAAGAAAACCCGGAGAAGGAGTTTATCCCGGCCTGCGCATGGTGCGATTGCGCCCACATGAAGGTCAACAACCTGGAGAAACTTCTTTGGTCGCTGGAAGAGATGCGATTCCCCGTGGTGGTCCCGGAGCCGGTCCGGTCGCGGGCGAAATCGGCGATCGCGCGGATGCTGGAGATCGGGAAATAAGGATGTTGGATTTGGGCCGAACGCTCATTTTCCTCGGCGTTCTTCTCGTTCTGATCGGCGGTTTGGTCCTCCTGGCGGGTAAAATTCCAGGCCTCGGCAAATTGCCCGGAGATATCATCATCCAGCGGAAAAATTTTACCTTCTATTTTCCTCTTGCGACCGGTCTCCTGATCAGCGCGGTCCTCTCCCTCCTTTTCTGGCTTCTGAGCAAAAGGTGATGCGCCTTCTCATCGCGGTCTGCTGCTTCCTTTGGATCCCCCTCCCCCTGGGGGCCGCCGAAACGATCCGGGTGGCCCTCATCGAGAATGTTTCTCAAGCGACGCTGACCTCCGGCGACCGATTTTTTATTAAAACGGTCTCCGGGGAGCGGGTGGGTGGTCATCCCCTCTCCTCCGCCGAAATTACGATTTTGAGAGGCCTGGCGGTGAACGGCCGGGACAGTTTTGAAACCGAGCTGCTCTTCATCCCGCGAAGGGGCGCCGTGATGGCGTTGAACGGCCGGGCGTATCAAGGAAGTTTCCGGGTCAAAAAAAAGAATGGCGGCCTTTTGGTCGTCAACGAGGTCGATCTGGAGCGCTATCTTCAAGGGGTCGTTCCGGCGGAGATGTCCCCCAAGTGGGAGATGGAAGCGCTGAAGACCCAGGCAGTGATCTCCCGGACCTACGCCCTTTACCAAAAACAGGAGCGCGCCGGAAGGGATTTTGACCTCGCCGGCTCCGTCTTGGGACAGGTCTACAACGGCGAATCGGCCGGAGACCGCCGGGCGGACTCCGCGATCGAGCAGACCAGAGGGATGGTCCTGACCTATCAAGGGGAGTTGGTCCTCTCTTTTTTCCACTCCACCTCGGCGGGGCCGACCGAAGACGCCTCCGAACGATGGGACATCGACCGTCCCTATCTGAAAGGGGTCAGCTGTCCTCTGGACCGCGATTCTCCCCATTATCATTGGGAGAGGCCGATCGCTTTGCAAGCGGTGGAAGAGGGGCTTCGGAAAATCGGCTATCCCCTGGAGACGATCGCCACGCTCAGCCCGCTCCAATGGAGCCGCGCGGGGCGGCTTTTGACCGTTCGGATTCTCCACTCCGGCGGCGAGTTGATCTTAAAGGCGGAAGAGCTGCGCAAGGCGCTCGGTTATCAGGCCCTTCCGAGCACCCATTTTAAGATCGATTCTTTCGGGAAGGAGCTTCTCTTCAGCGGGATGGGGTACGGGCATGGGGTCGGCCTCTGCCAGTGGGGGGCGAAGGTGATGGCGGAGCGGGGATTGAAATTTGAAGAGATTTTGCGATATTATTACCCAGGCGTGAAACTGCAGCCTTATAAGGAGATCAAATAGTTTCTTTATCCGCCGAAGATGAACTCGCCACCTTCGACTACGCGCTCGACCCGGCCCTGATCGCCGCGGCGCCGGCGCCGGCGCGGGACCGGTCGCGCCTTTTCATTTACGATCGGAAAACGGGGAAGCGCGAACACCGCCGCTTCGACGCGATTCCCGATCTCTTGAATCCCTCCGACCTATTGGTCCTCAATGATAGCCGTGTTTTTCCCGCCCGCCTTTACGGAAAAAAGCCGGGAGGGGGCGCGGTCGAACTCTTGCTGCTCCGTCCGATCGGCCTCCCCGAATTAAACCGGGAGAAGGGGGGTCTCCTGGAACGATGGGAAGTCTTGGTAAAGGGAAAGATGTCTCTTCCCCTGGAGCTTGTTTTTGAAGAAGGGGTGACCGGATCTCTCGCGCGGGAGTTGGAAGGGGGGAGAAAAGAGATCGTTTTCATTCTGCCCGAGGGAGGAGATCCCGACGTCTACGCTTTTTCGGAGCGATGGGGGACGATCCCGCTTCCTCCCTACATCCTCAAGAGGCGGGGAGGGGCGGACCGGGTCGATCCTTCCGATAAGAGCCGGTATCAAACCGTCTACGCGGAAAAGCGGGGCTCCGCCGCGGCGCCGACCGCCGGGCTTCACTTTACGGCGGAGCTGATCGAGAAAATTAAAAAGAAGGGGACCGGCGTCTGCGCCGTGACCCTTCACATCGGGCTCGATACTTTTCAACCGATCCGGACCGAAAGAATCACCGATCATCCGATCCACCGGGAGCGGTTTGAGGTTCCGTCGTCCGCGGCGGAGGCGATCGAGGAGACCCGAAAAAAAGGGGGACGGGTGGTGGCGGTGGGAACGACGTCAACCCGCGCGCTGGAGAGCGCGGCGCAAGACGATGGAACGATTCGACCCGGCGCCGGAGAGACCGGCCTCTTCATCACCCCCGGCTATCGATTTAAGGCGGTCGACGCCCTGGTCACCAATTTTCATCTCCCCAAATCGACCTTGCTGGCGCTGGTCTCCGCTTTCGCCGGCTGCGAAGCGATCCGGGAGATTTATCAAGAGGCGATCCGGGAGAAGTACCGCTTCTACAGCTACGGCGACGCCATGCTGATTTTATAACATTCTAAGGAGAAGGAATGCGTGATCTGAGAGATTTAAAAAATGAAGGGGAGGCGCCCGCCGGGAAAAAAGCGCGCCCGGTCATTGTGATCGGTCTATTGGCTCTGCTCGTATTCTTCGTTCTTCTCCTTTTCTTCCGACGCGGGGATCAGCCGCAGCCGCCTCCTCCCCAGGCGAGCGTTTCCCCGGAGCCGGCCCCCTCCAAGGCGACCCCGGATCGGGAAGAAGAGGCGACCCTCAAAGATTCGACCCTGAAACCGGGAGAGATGCGTTTTGAAATGAAAAAGGAGGAGACCCCCTCCGCGATCACCCCCCCTCCCCCTAAAATTGAAACCGTTTCCCCTTCCGCGAAAGAATCGGTCGGCGTGATCCCGAAAGAGGATCTCACTTTTTTTAAGACGCTCAAAGAGAAAGAGGGAAAGGGAAAAAACAGCGTCGCCCTGACGCCGAAGAAAGGGTCGCGGACGGCCAGGGCCCCGACGGCGGGACAAGAGAGGGCCCTCTTGAGCGTTCCGGGTTTGTACACGATTCAAGTCGCCTCTTTTAACGAGAAGGAAGGCGCCGACGCCTTGGCGAGAAAGCTGAGGCAAAAAGGGTATGACGCCTACGTGACGACGGCGGAGCTTTCCGAAAAAGGAAGATGGTTCCGTGTTCGGGTCGGCCATTTCTCAACCGCGCTCGAGGCGAAAAACGCCGCAGAGGCGCTGCATAAAAACGAAAGGCTGAGCTTTTTTATCGCTTCGGAGAAAAGCAAGTAGGATCGGGGTCAGACGAGGGGGATTCTCTTTTCCTTTGCGCCGTGCTCCAGGATCATGATGGCGGTGTGCAGCCGCTGGAGCTTGGTATTCCGCTTCCGTATCTTGAGGGTGTCGTGGGAGGGAAACGACTCGGAGCGGGTTTCGGTTTGGATTTTTTTTAATTGGCGGTAAAGGTTCTTATAGGTCTCTTTTTCAAATCTTTTTAAAATCATCGGATTGAGGACCGCGAACCCTTCGGCGATATCCTTCGCGATGGCGATCAAACTCTTCCCTTGAACCTGATTGTCGGCCATGTTGTTCCACCCCGGAAGGTCTATTCAGACATCTTAGGCAGTGTGCGCCTAAAAGAATACCCGATGAAAGTGCGGTTGTCAAAGTGATGGATCAACTCTTCGCGCCGGGAGGCGCCCTCGCCTCCCTCCTGGATCATTATGAGCGTCGTGAGCCTCAGGTGAGGATGGCGGAGGCGGTCGCCCGCGCCTTGGAAGAACGGGCCACGCTCCTGGTCGAAGCCGCCACCGGAACCGGAAAGACATGGGCCTATCTCATCCCCGCGGTCTTGAGCGGAAAGAAGGTGGTGATTTCGACCGGGACCAAAACGCTCCAAGACCAGCTCTTTCGAAAAGACCTCCCCTTTTTATCGGAAGTCTTTCAGGGCCGGTTTACGTTCAGCATGATGAAGGGCAAATCGAATTATCTCTGCCTCTACCGCTTTGAGCAATTTTCCCGGCAGCCGAGTTTTCCGGGTTTCGATGCGGAGGCTCATTTTCATGATCTCCAGCGCTGGTCGACGGCGACCCGTTCGGGAGATCGCGCCGAAATCGTCGGCCTCCCCGAAAAGAGCCCCCTCTGGCAGGAAGTTTCCGTGAAGGGAGAGGCCTGTTTGGGCGCCGGTTGTCCCGCGTATGACCGCTGCTATATCACCCGGGCCAAGCAAGAGGCGGCCGGATCGGACCTCGTCATCGTGAACCATCATCTCTTCTTCGCCGATCTCGCGCTCAAGGAGGTCTCTTACGGAGAGGCGCTCCCCCGATATGACGCGGTGATCTTTGACGAGGCGCATCTGCTGGAGGAGACGGCGACCCACTATTTCGGGGTCTCGATCAGCAGCTACCGCGTTGAAGATTTTGTCCGGGACGCCCAGCGGGAATTTCGGTTCGCCCACGCTTCGGAGAGGGGGCTGGAGGAGACGTGTGAAACGATCTTGGCCCGCGCCGACCGTTTTTTTTATCTCTTCAGAAGGGAAGAAGAGCGCTATCGCTTGACGCGGCGCCATTTTACCCCTCCGGTTTTATCGGCCGGCGCCGACCTCTTCCACTCCCTTCAGGCGTTGCGGCAATCGATTCTCTCGCGCTCCCTCAAAAGCGACGGGATGGCCCGTCTTTTGGAGCGGATCGACCAAATCGCGGGGGACCTTTCCCTTTTCTTGACGGGGGAGGAAGAGGGAGGAGAATACGTTTACTGGACTGAAAGGAGCCCGCAGGGTCTTTTCCTGTACGCCTCGCCCCTCGATGTTTCGGAGATTTTGCGGGATCGGCTCTTCGAAAAAGAAATCCCGATCATCCTGACCTCCGCGACCCTCTCCTCGGGAAATCATTTTAATTTTTTGAAGGAGCGCCTGGGGATCGACGCGGCGGAGGAGCTGATCCTCCCATCGCCGTTCGATCACGAAAAACAGGCGTTGCTTTACCTCCCGACGCATCTTCCAAACCCGTCGAGCCCGAAATTCACCTCGGCGATTTCCGAGGAGATCCTCCGCATCTTACAAGAGAGCCGGGGGAGGGCGTTTCTCCTTTTCACCAGTTGGAGGAATTTGGAAGAGGTCCATCGAAAGATCGCCGGCCGGCTCCCCTATCTCTTGTTGAAGCAGGGAGACGGGCCGAAACACGCCCTCCTCGAAACATTCCGGCGGGAGGTTTCGTCGGTCCTTTTGGGGACCACCAGTTTCTGGCAGGGGGTCGATGTGCAGGGGGAGGCCCTCTCTTGTGTCGTCATCGACAAGCTCCCGTTCGCCGCGCCGAACGACCCGCTGACCGCCGCGCGGATCGAATCGCTGATCCGGCGCGGGAAGGATCCCTTTACGACGTTTCAGATCCCCTCCGCCGTCCTCTCCCTTCGTCAGGGGATCGGCCGGCTGATCCGCAATCGGGAAGACCGGGGCCTGATCGCGATCTTGGACAACCGGATCACCACGAAGGAATACGGGAAATATTTTTTGTCGAGCCTTCCCCCCTGTCCGCGGGCGCCCGATTTTGAGGCGGTTCGATCTTTCTTTTCCGCCCCCTCTCATTTCGCTTGACAGTCGTTCGATCTTTGCTAAGCTTTAGAAAGGATGAAAATCGCTCCGATGGTCTTAAAGAGCTTCATCGTGACGGCGCTTTTGTTCGGCGCCGGCGCGCAAGGCGCGGCGGAGAAGGCGCCTCTTTCCTCTTGCGGGTCCCCTTGTCCCGCGGTTCGGGTCTCCACCCGTCCCAGAATGGTTCTCATCCCCCGGCTCGGCATTTATTACGCGCCCGATTCCCAATACAATCTCTATCTTGTCAATAAAATCTGGTTTTATTATTATGACGGAAAATGGTATCGAAGTCATACCCATGAGGGATCATGGCAATATGTGCCTTTCTCGAAGGCGCCGGAAGTCCTTAAAAACCTTCCCCAGGAGTTTATAAAACAAGAAAAAGCCCCCGAAAAGAAAGAGACCAAGCCTTCCAAAAAGAAAAAACGTTGACCGGCCTTTCCCGGCTCCCTGACCTTCAAAAAAGCGAGGGAGGGGCGAACACGTCGGTTCGCCCCTACTCCAATCTGACTTACAAAGGGACGAGGCGCTTTTGGAACCCTTCCCCTCTTGTCGCCGGGGCCGCTCTCGTGTAAAGTAGCCTTGAGCGATGAGAAAAAGAGCGCAACCATCCGGTCTGATTTTAGTCCACGGCGGGAGCGATTCTCCTCTCCGCCGGCGGGGCCTTTGCGATTCTCCACACGACCCCTTACATGCCGTCGGGCTACCGGGCCGGGAAGAAAATGAAGGTCGCCGTCCGGTTTGAGCGGATACGGGAAGAATAAGGGGAAGAATGGATATTCGCGTTTATTACGAAGACACCGATTGCGGCGGGGTGGTCTACTACGCCAATTATCTGAAATATTTTGAGCGGGCCCGGACGGAATATCTTCGCGAGCGGGGGATCGACCTTCCCGCCTGCGCCGGGGCGGGGATCCTTTTCATGGTCTCGCACGTGGAGATCGATTACCGGAATCCCGCCCGCTACAACGATCTCTTGAAGATTGAAAGCGAGATCGTCGATTTCAGCCGGGCGAGCCTCACCTTTTCGCACCTCATTCGCCGGAGCGGAACCGATCAGATCGTGGTGGAAGGATGGGTCCGGTTGGTCTGCGTCGACGAAAAGGGAAAACCGAGACGATTGCCGGAAGAGATCGTTCAGATCGTTACGAAAATCGTTTAACGGAGGATTTTTCCTCGTAAACAGTGGGTTCATCCGTTTTCGATGATCTCTTTCTTGGCCAGCGACAGATAAACCAATGCCTCCTTCCCGTCCGGATTGATCCGCTGCGCCGTCTCCCATTCGGCCAAGGCCATGTCGGTGAACCCCTTCATGTAATAGGTGATCCCCAGGTGGATGAGCGCCGGTATATACCGAGAATGGATCTCTTTCGCTTTGATGAGGGTCTCAATCGCTTCATCGAAGGCGCCTTTTTCGCGGAGGGTGATCCCGACTTTGGTCAAGACGTCGACGAACCGGGGGCGGATGGCGAGCGCCTTGCGATACTGCTCCAGCGCCTCGTCAAACAGGTTGATCTCGCGGTATTGGTCCCCCAGCTTCGCATGCTCGTTGGCGAGTTTCCCTTGAATAAAGGGGTCGAGCGATTTGCTCTCTGCGCGGACCACGTGCGCCGCCCGCGAGAAGGTCTCGCCGGCCTCGTCGTATCGGCCGATGTCGTTTAAGGCGATCGTCAGATTGAGCGACGCTTCGGTATAGCGGTGGTTGATATGCAAGGCCTTTCTGAAATATTCGGCGGCCCGTTCCGGGTTTCCTTTTTGGTAGGTGATGATGCCGAGTTTATTATAGATGTCGGCGTACCCTTTCGGATTCCCCTCCAGGAGCTTTAAAAAGAGGCGCTCTGCTTCGATGATTTTTCCGTCTTCGAACGCGGCGCGGGCTTGCTCGTAGATCTTTTCGAAGTCTTCCATGGGGTTCCTTTGGAATTTTTCACACTGTACAATAAAAATGCGGAAAAATCAAAAGAATTAAGTTCTTGGGGCGCTGCCCCAAGCCCCGCCGTG
>DATDON010000199.1:0-4473 GCA_035293225.1 Candidatus Manganitrophaceae bacterium | reverse complement strand
GCGGCAGGCTCGTGTTTGGCGCGCCGAACGACGCCGGCGCCGGAGATATTCACATGGACGCCGCGATCCTGCTGATTCGGCCAAAAGAGCGCAAGCGGCAGGGCCGACTCTTTTTCTTTCAGCCGCCCGAAGTAATACGTATTCACGACGCCGACGTCGCATTGCCCCGCGGCGATCGCCTCCATCAGCTTCGTGTCGTCCGGAAAGACGTCGGCCGCCAGGTTATTGACCCACGATTCTACGATCTTTTCCGTTTTGGGGACGCCGAATTCAGCGATCATCATCGCCACCAGCGACTGATTATAGACCTTTTTTGAGGTCCGGAGACAAAGCCGACCCTTCCACTTGGCGTCGCCCAACCCCTCATAGGTCGATAGTTCGGACGGGCGGATCTTGTTCGTGTTGTAAACGATCGTCCGGGCGCGCACCGACAGACCGAACCACTGATTTCCCGGGTCGCGCAGATGCGCCGGAATATTTTTGGCCAGCGCCTCCGAGTGGACCGGCTTCAGCAGGCCCTCCTTCCCCGCCTGCCATAAATTCCCCGCGTCCACCGTGATCAGAAGGTCCGCGGCGGTATGGGCGCCTTCGGCTTTTAATCGCTCAAGGAGCGGCCCTTCCCTGTCGGTGATGAATTTGATCCGGGTCCCGGTCTCTTGGGTGTAGGCGTCGAAGAGCGGCTTGATCAACTGCTCGTTCCGCGCGGAATAAACGACCACCTCTTCCTCGGCGAACGCCGAGGCGGCGCCCCACAAGAAAAATATCACGACCCAGAGACAAACACCCGACCAAAATTTAGACATCGACCTTCTCCCTTATTTATTTAAACAAAACGGATTAAAACCTCGGAGACCGAGGCGCTCTTTTTCATCCTCGACCGCCCCGGAAGCCTCCTTCGAAACGGCGCCGTTAGTTGAGAATGATTATCAAATTCATTCTCCATGATAAAAAATCACGGCCCGGTTGTCAAGCGCTTTTTAAAAAAGCGGCGCCCTCCTCGTCCGCAAACGTTCGCTTGACAACCTCATGTGACGACGCATAGACTACCTTTCATGAATAAAACCAGCGGCGCCCCCCTTCCCCAAAAAGGCCTTCGCACCGGCTTTACCACCGGCGCGTGCGCCCAGGCGGCGACCCGGGCGGCGATGATCGCCCTGTTGACCCAAAAAGAGGTCCGGGAGGTCGAAGTCACCCTCCCCAACCGCCAAAAGGCCTCCTTCGCGGTCGTGGAATGCCGCTTCGATCCTCAATCGGCGGCCGCGGCGGTGATCAAAGACGCGGGGGACGATCCCGATGTCACGCACGGCGCGAAGATTCGCGCGAGCGTTTCTTGGAAAGAGGCCCCCGGCGTCGAAATCGATCGCGGGGAAGGGGTCGGCCGGATCACCAAGCCGGGCCTCGGCCTGGAGGTCGGAAGCCCCGCCATCAATCCGGTTCCGATGAAGATGATCCGGCGGGAGGTCGAAACGGCGGCGGGAGAGGCGCTGGAAGGGCGGGGGATCCGGGTCGTCATCTCCGTTCCCGGTGGAGAAGAGATGGCGAAGAAGACCGAAAACGACCGGCTCGGCATCGTCGGCGGGATTTCGATTTTGGGGACGACCGGAATCGTCCTCCCCTTTTCGACGGCGGCGTATAAAGTTTCAATCTTCCAGGCGATTGATGTCGCCGTCGCGGCGGGCCTGAAACGGATCGTCCTCACCCCGGGAGGACAGAGCGAGCAGTTCGCGATGGAAGCGCTTCCCCTGCCGGTCGAGGCCTTCGTCCAGATGGGGGATTTCTGCGGCTTCTCGTTGAGGACCTGCGCGAAAAAAGGGATCGAAACGGTCACCATCGCCGGGTTGATCGGAAAGCTCTCGAAAATCGCGATGGGGGTCTTTCAAACCCACGCGGCCGGATCGTCGGTCGACCTCGATTTTCTGGCGCGGCTCGCCAAAGAATCGGGGGCGTCCGACGCCGTTTGCGAAGAGGCCAAGAAGGCCAATACCGCGAGGGGATTCTCCGAGGTGATGATCAAACATCAGGTCCCGGGGGTCTTCGACCGGATCTGCCGGGAGATCTGCGCGAAAGCGTATGATTACGTCGAAGGCCGAGTCGCCGTGGAGGCGGTCATCACCGGTTTCAACGGAGGGGTCCTTGGGCGATCCCTGATCCGCCGATAAGGGGCGCCTGCCGCGTTGTCGCTCAGTTCGGCGTCCTCACGTACGAAAAGTACGCTGCGGCGCCTCCCTTCGCTCCGCCTTGCGGCCGCCTCCTTCTCGGCGGCCAGTTTTAGAGAGGATGTAACAGACAATGGGCGATCCGTTAAAAGATAAGGTCCATATTGTCGGGGTGCTCGACGACGGCGTCTTGTCCCTTCCGCTCAAGACGCTGAAGATCATGCAGGACGCCGGTTTGATCTTCGGAGGGGAGCGCCACCTCGCTCTCTTTCCGAATCACACCGCAAAAAAAATCCCGATCAAATCGAACCTGAAAGAGGTCGCCGAAACGATCCGGTCGAATCTGGGACGCCTTCAGATGACGGTCCTCGCCTCCGGAGACCCCAATTTCTACGGGATCGCGAAATATCTGGTCGGAAAGCTCGGGAAAGAGGCGGTGGAAATCATCCCGAACGTCAGCTCGATGCAGTTGGCCTTCGCCCGGATCAAAGAGAGTTGGGAGGAGGCCTATCTCGGATCGGTTCACGCCCGTCCTATCGAGGGGATCGTCGAATCGGTTCGAAACGCGGAGAAGGCGGGGCTCTTCACCGACGATGCGCATACCCCTTCGGTCATCGCAAAGGCCTTGCTCGAAAAGGGGGTCGAAAACCGGACCGCTTACGTCTGCGAAAACTTGGGAGGGGAGGACGAGCGGATCACCCAAACCGACTTGAAGGGCCTTTTGACGATGGCCTTCTCCCCGCTGAATGTTCTGATTATCTTGAAAGAGGGAGCGGCGCCGTGAGCGCGACAGAGAACCGGCCGGAGTGGACGTTTGGGATTCCCGAGGAGGCGTTCGCTCACCGCAGACCGAAGCTGGGGTTGATTACCAAGACGGAGGTCCGCGTGATCTCCCTCTCCAAAATGCGCCTCCGCGAGAAGAGCGTCGTATGGGACATCGGCGCCGGTTCGGGATCGGTCTCGATCGAATCGGCGCTTATCGCGCGGGGAGGGCGGGTCTTCGCGATCGAAAAGAATGAGGAGGATGTCGGCTTGATCAAAGAAAACATCGCCCGTTTCGGAACGGCGAATGTGGAGGTGATTCACGCCAAGGCCCCGGACCGGCTCGATACCCTCCTCGCCCCCGACGCGGTCTTTATCGGGGGGAGCGGGAGCCGGATGCGCGAGATCCTGGAGGTCTGCTGGCGACGGCTGAAAGAGGAAGGGCGCCTGGTCGCCAACTTGGCGACGGTTGAAAATCTTTCGGAAAGTTATCTTTTTTTCAAATCGCGGGGAGTCAAGCCGGAGGTGACGCTGGTCCAGATCGGACGCGGCGCCGATATTTTGGAGCTGACCCGTTTCGAAGGGCTCAATCCCGTTTTCATTCTCCAGGCCGAGAAAAGATCGGGCGGGGCGCCGCCGCCCGCCGGGGCCGACGAAGAGGGGCGTATTTGATGGAAAAAACAAACCCCCTGAGAAAAAATGTAAACCGGCTGACCGTGGCCGCCATCCAAATGAAAGCGGCCCCTTATCAGGTTCAGGAAAACCTCCAAAAGGGGGAGTGGCTCATCGAACAAGCGGCGCAAAAAGGCGCCCGGATCGTCGCCCTGCCCGAATTGTTCAACACCGGCTATTGCTATGACGAAAGAAATTTTAAGGTCGGGGAAGATCTCTCCGGCCCCACCGCCCGCTGGCTGCGAAATACCGCAAAGAGATGGCGCCTCTATCTGGCGGGGGGGATGATCGAACGGGACCGGAAACATTTCTACAATACCCTGGTCTTGGCGAGCCCGCAGGGCCGCCTCGTCTCCTACCGCAAACGGTGGCTTCCGCTCCAGGAAAAATGTTATTTCACAAAGGGGAATTATCCCGTTTTGGTCGATACCCCCGTCGGCCGGATCGGGATCGGAATTTGCGCCGATATGCTTGATCAAAAAACCTGGGAGCGGTTTCGAAACAGGGCGAGCCTTCTGATCATCTCCTCCGCATGGCCCGATTTCACCACCGGCGGATTTCTCTTTTCCAACACGCCGGTCAATTTTCAGATCAGCCGGATGCCCCATCTTCTTCCGAAGCGTCTCTCGGCCTCCTTGGGGGCGCCGGTGATCTATGCGAATCTTTGCGGTCCGTTCGACTCCCCTCTCCCGCTTCTCTATCCCTATCATGTCAACAGCCGGTTTGTCGGAGGATCGGCGGTTTATGAGCGGGGAGGAATCGAGGCGGCCTCGTTAAAAGACGAAGAAGGGGTGGCGGCCGCCGACGTGACGGTCCAGCCCCTGCAGACCCGCGAGAAGTATCGGGTGGAACGGGGCGTGCGGGCGATGGCCCGGCTCGATCG
>DATDON010000198.1:0-2033 GCA_035293225.1 Candidatus Manganitrophaceae bacterium | reverse complement strand
CTTTGATGTCGATCTTAAAATAAACCGTTTTGCCGGCGATCTCCTTGTTTTGATAATCCGCGGGGAAGGGAACATCCACCGCAACGGAATCCCCCTTTTTTTTGCCGACAAGAGATGATTCGAATTCAGGAAAGAAGGTCTTGGACCCGATCTGTAAAATGTAGCCGGTCGCTTTGCCTTGATCGATGACTTTGCCCCCGACCGACCCTTCGAAATCTATTATAGCATAGTCCGTTTCAACAAGGGGGTGATCGTCGGGACTGCTCTCCAACCGCCCCTGCTCATCTTGAATCCGGGCCAGCGTTTTTTCCACCTCTACATCGGTCGCTTTTATCTCTTTTCGAGAGAGGGTCAGACCGCGATAGTTGGAAAGTTGAATCCGGGGTCTGACCTCGACGGTCGCCGTAAAAAAAAGGGGGGCGTCTTTCTTGATCTCAATCTTCTCGATCGACGGAAACTCCACCGGCGCGATGCCGGCCTCCTTGATCGCCCTTTGATAATAATCGGGCACCAGCTTTCGGACCACATCCTCTTCTATGGAGGAGCCGTATTTCTTTTCCAAGAGAGACAAAGGGGCCTTCCCGGGACGAAAGCCGGGGATCTTCGCCCGTTTTTTCAGATCGGAGTAAGCGATCGCAAACTCGTTGGAGACGACTTCTTGGGGGATTTCGATCTTGAGGGTTTTTTTAACGGGGGTGATTTCTTCAACCTCGACTTTCATGAAACTCCTTTGGTAAAAAGGCCCTCACATTCTATCTATGATATGGAGGGCTTGTCAACCGTTTTGATCGATGAGGAGTGGTGCGAGAGGGGGGACTTGAACCCCCACGGGGGGAACCCACCAGATCCTAAGTCTGGCGCGTCTGCCATTCCGCCACTCTCGCCGAGGCTGGCTGAAGATCGACCATAAAATTACGAAAAATTATAGCATGGATCGGGCAAATTCACAATTCCCACGCGAGAGACTTCGTCGGAAGGAGGCGAAGATCAATTGAAATGGTAGCTGATCAGAAAGGAAAGAATCGATGTGTTGATTTTGAAAACGTCGTCTTTCAGCGTTGAGAAAGGATTAATTCCCAAGGCGTCCGTCTGCTCGACCGTCCGCTCAAGCGGCCGCGCGGAGAGGAACATATAATGAAAGCCGAGGCCCAAACCCGAATCAAACACCCTTTCCAGGCCGGCGCCGACATGATAGCCGAACGACCGCTCTTTGAATCGCCTCCTCACGCAGGCGCCGGGGAACTGCGGGTCGCACCCGATCGTCGTGCGGGTATCGATCGAGGGGTCAAGTTGATAGCGCAATTTGGAGAGACGGTCGATCCCGAATTCGAAATAAGGAATCCAAGAGGGCGAAGAAGGGAGGAGGAGCTTGACCGCCAACGACAGCGGTTGCGTCTCCAGATTGGAGCCGACCTCCAGATTCGGGTGATTCGCCTCGGCGCTGATGTAACCGGTTCCGATCCCCGCGGCGAGGCGCCAGGAAGGAAAATAGAGAAAGTAGCGGAGTTGAACCGCGGACGATCCGAATGAGGCCGAATCGGGAAGTTTATATCCGGGAAGCAATTCGACCGATTGGGGCGGAAAGGCGAACAACGGAGAGGACAGGAACAAAATCATGAGAGAAGCGCAGAGGGCGCTTCGAATCGGCATGAAACTCCGCCTCCTCAGTAAAATGGTCTCCTCCTTCACATGCAGCACATGTAGTGTCCCACCCTGCACATGCAGTGTTTCATCCTGCACATGCAGTGTCCCACCCTGTTCCGTTCCGAGAATTTCAAAATATACCATAGGCCGTTCCAATACGCCAGGCGTAAAATATTTCATCGATTCTTTTTCTTGCCAATCTCTCCCCTTTTCTTATACACTATTTCTTTATAGGATTAGACTGCCGGGGAGGGAATATGAATATCGCCATCATCGGAAGCGGTTATGTCGGGTTGGTGACCGGAGCCTGTTTCGCCGAATTCGGGGTGAACGTCATCTGCGTCGACAAAGAGGAAGAGAAGGTCCATCTCCTCCAGAAGGGGGTGATT
>DATDON010000197.1:0-7043 GCA_035293225.1 Candidatus Manganitrophaceae bacterium | reverse complement strand
CTGATATAGAGCACCCCCTCTTCATAAGTGGCCTTGATCTCTCCCTCTGAAACGGCGTGAGGGAGCTGGATGGTCTTTTCAAAAGGGCCGTAAGAACACTCTTGAAAGAGTGTTTCTTCCTCTTTGTACCCTTCCGGTTGTTTCCTTTCCCCTTTAATGAAGAGCTGGTCCTCCATCACGGAGAGATGGACATCTTTGGGGTCCACCCCCGGCAGGTCCACCCGAACGACCCAGCCTCTCTCTTCGGAATAGCAATCGGCGGTAGGCTCCCATTTCTCGGCCCTGCCGCTCGTTCCAAAACCAAATTTCCCGAAAGTTTTCTTAAACAACTCGTCCATTTCTTGTTGCATCGAACGGAGTTCTTGAAATGGACTCCAGCGAGAAAGTTCCCTTTGCATAAAAATCACCTCCCTTTGCTCTATTCAATTTGCTTCATGGGCCTCTATATATTATGTAGACAGGAGGAAGGTAAGTGTCAAGGCCCTTGAGATGAAGATCATCCCTCTTGATTAAAATGGGATGGGTGAGACGTTTGATCTTAGCCGGCGCGGTGACAGGGACTCATGAGATTATAGAATCGGTCGGTTAGAGCGTTGGCGCCTTAAAAACAGTTCCTCTCCTGCTGTCGAGGGTCTTCTACCCTGGTCCCCTGTCTTTCGCGCAGCGAAAGCCGAAGCCTTTGTTTTTGATTTCGGGGGTGAAGCGGCTTCTGTTGTAAACGGGGGAGGAGAGGCCGCAGCCGTATGAGAGGCAGTCATACCAGGATCCCCCTCGTAGAACTTTGTTTTTTTTGCCGTAATGGGTGTTCGGTATTTGATTGCCGGGGTAAGGGAGATACCAATCGTCGACCCATTCGTAAACGTTTCCCGCCATATCGTAGAGGCCATAGGGGCTTTTCCCCGCTTCGAAGGCGCCGACCGGCGTCGTGTCCCCCTGCGACACTTCGACCCCCTTCGCAAGCCAGTATTGCGGCGTGTTGGCCTTTTTATTGTCGAACTGTTCTCCCCAGGGGAAATGTCTCCTGTCGGTTCCACGGGCGGCCTTCTCCCACTCCGGTTCGGTGGGGAGCCGTTTTCCGGCCCATCGACAGTAGGCGTCGGCGTCGTACCAACTCACATAAACCACGGGATGGTTGGCCTTGCCCGGAGGATAGTTTCCATCCCTCCAGAGGAGGGGGGGCTCCCCCTGGACCGCGTCGATAAAACGCTTGTACATGGCGTTGGTGGTTTCATAGACGTCGATATGGAATGACTTGACGAACCGTCGGTGGGAGGGCTGCTCGTCCTCATCTCCGGACCCTTCGGCCGCCGGCCTCCCGTTGTTTCCCATGAGAAAAGCGCCTTCGGGGATCAAGATCATTTTTTGTTCGGTGATCGTTTCTTCCTTTTTCTCCGCGATCTGAATCGGACGGGGGAGAATCGGCGGAGTTCCGTGGCATTCTTGGCACTCCGGTTTTGAGAGATCGGTTTTTATGGCGGACCGGTCGGCATGGCAGTGAAGACAGCGGGGGTCGGGTCCTGATCCGGTTGGTAGGGGCGCGGCATGCGGCGCCCCTACTACGGAAGACGAAATAATGAAAATAACAACGATGAGAAAAAAAATCCGGTTCACCGGTCGATTCCCAATTCGTTCCAGATTTGATCGACCCGCTCGACCACCTTTGGATCCATCGTGATCCGCTTTCCCCATTCCCGTTGGGTTTCAGGGGGCATCTTGGTGGTTGCGTCGATTCCCATTTTGGAGCCGAGGCCCGATTCGGGCGAGGCGAAATCGAGATAATCGATCGGCGTGTTTTCGATCGTAAAGGTGTCCCGGGCCGGGTCCACCTGGGTCGAGATCGCCCAGATCACGTCGTCCCACTTCCGGACGTCGATGTCGTGATCGACCACGATGATATATTTGACGTAAAGAAATTGTTTCAAAAATCCCCAGATTCCCATCATGACCCGTTTGGCGTGGCCGGGGTATTCTTTCTTCATGGAGATGACGGCGATCCGGTACGAGCAGGCCTCCATCGGGAGGTGAAAATCGACGATTTCGGAGAAGTGGCTTCGCAGCAACGGCAGGAAGACCCGGTTGAGGGCGAGCCCGACCATGGCGTCTTCCCGTGGGGGGCGGCCGGTCGTCGTCGTGAGATAAATCGGGTTCCGCCGGTGGGTGATGCACTTGACCCGAAAGATCGGGAACGGCTCGACCGAATTGTAAAAGCCGGTATGATCGCCATGGGGGCCTTCGTCGGCCATCTCTCCGGGGTGAATCTCCCCTTCGATAATGATTTCGCTCGTCGCGGGGACCTCCAGATCGACCGTCCGGCACCGGACCAGCTCGATCTGTTTCTTGCGAAGGAGTCCCGCGAAATGGAACTCGCCGATCTCCTCCGGAACGGGGGTGACCGCCGCGATCGTCATCGCCGGGTCGCAGCCGAGGGCGACCGCCGCCGGCATGACCTCTCCCCGCGCCATCCATTGTCTCCAGTGTTTGGCGCCTCCGCGATGTTTCAGCCATCGCATGATCGCGGTCTTTTGATCGATCTTCTGCATTCGGTATATCCCGATATTGTATTTACCGTCCTCTCCGCCCGGGGGCTTGGTAATGACGAGCGGCCAGGTGATCTGGGGGGCCGCGTCTTCCGGCCAGCAGTGGAGGATCGGAAAGCGTCCCAGATCGATCTGGTCCCCTTCCAAGACCACCTCCTGGCAGGGGGCCCGGTGGACTTTCTTGGGGGAGAGGTGGAGAATTCTGGCGTAGAAGGGGAGATGTTTGACGGCGTCGATAAATCCTTTCGGCGGCTCCGGATGTTGGAGGAAGGCCAAGAACTCTCCCACTTCCAAAAGCCCCGCCTCATCCGTGTCCAGTCCGAGCGCGATCCGCTCGATCGTTCCGTAAAGGTTGGCGAGGACCGGAACTTGATATCCCCTGACCCGCTCAAAGAGAACCGCGGGGCCGTTTTTCGCCAAGAGGCGGTTGAGTATTTCGGTGATCTCAAGCTTGGCGTCCACTTCCTTTTGAACGCGGACCAGCAATCCTTTTTTTTCCAGGACGCCTAAAAATTCGCGCAGGTCGTCATAGGGCATTTGAATCCTCCCGTCCAGAGGTTAGCTTTCCAAATAATAGTCCAATACGATGCCGATGAAAACGATCAATCCGATCCATACGTGCGACCGAAAGAGCGAAAAGAGGACGGTCTTGTCGGGGGTCCTTCGAAGTTGAATGATTTGAAAAAGAAACAGGCCGGCCGCCCCCAGAAGCCCCAGCGAATAAAAAATGCCCCGCTCCATCCGCTCCCCGACCAGGGTGAGAAAAAAGAGGACCAGCATATAAAAGAGGCTCACGGCGAGCCAGCTTTGCGGCCCGAAAAGGACCGCCGTCGATTTGACGCCGATCCGGAGATCGTCTTCCCGGTCCATCAAGGCGTAGACGGTGTCGTACCCGGCGCCCCAAAAGAGGTTGGCCGCCACGAGGAGGAAGGGGGCGAAGGTGATCTCATTCCGAACGGCGCTCCAGGCCATCAGAACTCCCCAACTGAAGGCGAGCCCCAGGATGACCTGCGGGAGGTGGGTGACCCTTTTCGCGAAGGGGTAAAGGAACGCGACGAGCAGGGCGCCGAAGCTGAGGAAAATCGAGAGCCGGTTCAGCGTCAGGGCCAACGGAAAAGAGAGGCCCAACAGGATGAGAAGAACCCCCCTCGCCTCATTCAGCGTCAGCGTTTGTCTCGCCAGAGGGCGGTCCCGGGTCCGTTCCACCCGCGCGTCGAAGGCCCGGTCGGCCATATCGTTCATCACGCATCCGGCGCTTCGCATGAGAAAGGCGCCGAGCGTAAATACGATCAAATGCTTCAAGGTCGGCCTTCCTTCGGAGGCGATCCAGAGAGACCAGAGGGTCGGCAGGAGGAGAAGAAGGGTCCCGTACTGCTTGTCGAGCCGGATCAGCTTCGCGACCTCTTTTCTTTTTCGCCAAAGACTTTTCAAGAAGAGGGCCCTCCCGATTCGGCGCAACGGAAACCGACGTCGTCCAATCGCGCGGTCGGCGGATCATAGGAGCGGGTGGACGCCCGGGCGAAAACCTCCAGCGCCCGCCGGTAAACCTCTTCCGGATGGTGTCCCAACGGCGTGTACGAGAGCCCCCGGACCACCCGGTATTTCATTCCGAAGTCGGCGTTTCGACGCGCGTTTCCCGGATAGGGGAGATACCAGCTGTCGGTCCATTCCCAAACGTTTCCGATCATGTCGAAGAGTCCGGAGGGGCTTTTTCCGTTCGGATAACTTCCAACAGGCGCCGCTTTTAAGGCGAGGGCCGGCCCGGCCGCCACATGCGCCCGGCCGCCGTCGAAAAGATCTCCCCAGGGGTACCGCCGGCCGTCCGGGCTGCGGGCGCCCTTTTCCCACTCCTCTTCCGTCGGAAGGCGTTTTCCGGCCCATCGGCAAAAATCGTTCGCGTCGTACCAATCGACGCGCGTGACCGGGTCATTCTCCCGCCCCGATGGAACCGACCCGTCCGGCCAATCATCGGGGGGACGATGGCCGGTCACCCGGATGAATTTTGAATATTCCGCCAGAGTGACTTCGTATTGATCCATGTAGAACCCTTTTAGATAAACGATTCGACGAGGCCGCTCATCTACATACCAGGGCTGGGGAAAGCCGAATCGGACCGCCTGGTTTTCAACGTCGATCTCATCCGTTCCCATCGTAAATTCCCCGGCGGGAATCCAGGCCATTTTATCGGGCGCGGTATGGCACGCGTGAAAGGAGGCCGTTAAGAGGAGGGAAAAGAAGAGAAGGGAGAGAAGACCTCGAAAATGGCGCCCGAAACCTGTTCTGAGATGGTTAAGCGATAACGTCTTGCCCAAAAAAGCTCGCTTTCCGAAAGCCCAAGCGCTCCGGCGACTTCCGGCTGGGGGAGGCGGTAAATTTCCAGGCGGTCCCGCCGCGTCGGAAGCCCCTTCTCGCGGATTATTTCCCCAAACGGTTTTTGTCCGAGGAGAAGTTCCTGATAAAAATCGGGTTTCAACTGAGAAATGGGGAGGATGGAAATCGCGAATACTCTTTTTACGTCTTGAATGAGCCAAGCTTTGCGTTCAATCCCCTTTTCTCCGGGAGGAATTCCCAACCATCCGGAAAGCGGGTCCTCGATCAGGACCTCGCGTTGGCTTTGAATGCTGAGGCGGACCGGCTTTAAAAAAAGGGACTGGAGGAGGCGCACAAGCGTTCCATCGGACGTCAGAAGCAGGCGGAGAATCGGATCGATCGGCCGACGACGACATTCCTCCCAAAACGCCTCCACTCCCAACCCTTGTTCTCTCATGGAGCGATTATCTTACTGAATCCATGCTGGGGTGTCAAGTTTTTGACTTTTTCCCCTTTATATTATATACTTTGATCGTATTTTCAGGACAGGGCATGGGTGATTCTATCGAAGATCAAAAGCTTGATCAGGATGATGAAAATGTAAAAGAGAAAGACTACGACAAAGAAGAGATAAAGTCGGCCAAAGAGATCATCCAATATCTGGCCAAAACTTCCAAGACCCTCAAAATTTATCTCCCCAATAACCCGATTCACCAAAAATTCATCAACGAATTATCGGAAAAACTGAGCGGACATCTCTCGGTGTTCGGTCCTCTCCGGCTCCGCGTCAAACAGTTCGAACTCCTCTGTTCCGGCCAACCGGTGTACGAAAATATCAACCGGATGGAAAGCATCGCCTTTCGATTATTCATCGACGGCGTCCGGGAGGTCTCTTTTCATCCCGGCATTGAAAAAGACGAGATCATCTCCTTTATGGGGGTCATTACGAAGGGGGGAGACGAAAACAATCAGGACGACGACACGGTGACCCTTCTTTGGGAAAAACATCTGACCCACATCAAGTACATTGTGGCCCAAGAGCTCCAGGGAGAAATCCGAAAAGTGGAAGAATGCGTGGAGATGCAGGCCGTCGATCCGTCGCCGGACCGGCTTCAAGCCCTTTATCAGCAGGAGGCCGGCGCCGGGAGCCCGGAGGCGCCGGCGCTCAAGGGGGTTGAGATTCCGGCCCTCCCTATTTTCAAGTTGACCGATGAGGAGATCAAAAAAATCAAGGGAGAGGTGCGGTGCGAAGAAGAGCTCGATATGGTGGCGGAGCTGGAAGGGATCCTCTTTGACATCATTCGAATCGAGCGGGAGCCGGTCCTCTTTTCCGAGATTATGGGCATTATCGATAACATTTTGGAAATTCTGATGTTGAAGGGTGATTTCGGCCATGCCCGGAAGATCATGGAATTTTACTGGGAAATGGCCGACCCTGCCAAAAATTTGCCGAAGCCGCTCCTCGCTCAGGTTCAAACCGCCCTGACTCAGGCGGGAAATCCGAAAAGAATTTTGGCGCTTGAGTCGGTCTTAAACTCCGGAGATTCCGACAACCTCCCCGATTTCTTTTCGTTGATGATTCTCTTCGAAAAGAACGTTATTCCCCCCGCCATCGAGCTTCTGGGGAACATCGATAAATTGAAGGCGCGAAGAATCCTCTGCGACGTCCTCGTAGAACTCGGAAAGATGGACATCGATTTCATGATTTCAAAATTGGACGACAACCGTTGGTACCTGGTCCGGAACCTGATTTATGTCCTTGGAAAGATCGGTGACGCGAAGGTGATCGAGAGTTTTGCGCGGTTCGTCCAGCATGAAGAATTAAAGGTCCGTAAAGAGGCGCTTCATGCCCTCGACGCGATGGAGGATCCCCGGGCCAGCCGTCTCATCGTCCAGTTCGTTTCCGATCCCGATCTGTCCAATCGAATTTTCGCGATCAAAGGGTTGGCCAAGCGAAAGGCGCATGACGCGCTGGAGCCTCTGATGGAAATGATCCATGCCAAAGGATTCGAATCGAAGGATCTTTACGAGAAAAAGGAGTTCTTTGAAGCGATCGGCCGCATCGGCGGGGATGAAGTGGCGCCACAAATGAGGCGTTTTCTTAAAAGTCGATGGACCCTTTTTAGGAATATCAAATCGGAGGAGATGGGGGTCTGCGCCGCGATCGCGCTTCAGCGGATCGGTTCGCATGCGGCG
>DATDON010000196.1:0-2636 GCA_035293225.1 Candidatus Manganitrophaceae bacterium | reverse complement strand
CTGGACGATCTCCTGGTCGCGGATCGACCCCCCCGGCTGGATCACCGCCGTAATCCCCGCCTGGGCCGCGGCGTCGATCCCGTCGCGAAATGGGAAAAAGGCGTCGGAGGCCATGACGCAGCCCTGCAGCGGCGACTGCGCCTTCAACGCGGCGATCTTGACCGAATCGACCCGGCTCATCTGCCCCGCGCCGATCCCGATTGTCCGCCCCGGCCGGGCGAAGATGATCGCGTTCGATTTGACATGCTTGCAGACCTTCCAGGCGAAGAGGAGCGCCGAAAGCTCCTCCTCCGTCGGCGGGCGGCGGCCGGCCATCTTCAAGGCCTTCGGGTCATCGATCATGGCGCTGTCGAGGTCTTGGACCAAAAGCCCCCCCGTCACCCGCCTAAAATCGAGCCGTCCCGCGGTGGAGATTTGGACCGATTCTTTTCCGGCCTCCAGGACCCGGAGGTCTTTTTTCTTTTGGAAGAGCGCCTGCGCCTGCGGCTCCACCACCGGCGCTATCACCACCTCCATGAAGGTGGAGGTGATCTCCTGAGCCGTCTCCGCGTCGAGCGGCCGGTTGAAGGCGGCGACCCCTCCGAAGGCGGAGACCGGGTCGGTCTCCCTCGCCTTCCGGTAGGCGTCGGCCGGCGTCGCGCCGATCGCCACACCGCACGGGTTGTTGTGTTTGACGATGACCGCCGCCGGCTCTCTGAACTCTTTCACCAGCTCGAAGGCGGAGTGGGTGTCGAGATAATTATTATACGACATCTCCTTTCCCCAAAGCTGCTTCGCGGCGGCGACCCCTCCCCCGGCGCCTTGCGGCTCTTTGTAAAAAGCCGCCTGCTGATGGGGGTTCTCTCCGTATCGAAGGGTCTGGACCTTTTCAAACTGCAGGATCAGGCGCTCCGGGAATTTCTCCCCTTTCCCCTCCCGGCTCTCCAGATACGAAAAGATCGCCCGATCATAATCGGAGGTGTAGAAAAAGACCTTCCGCGCCAGGGCGTATCGTTTCGCTTCGGACACCTCCCCGTTCGAACCTTTCATCTCGTCCAACACGCCGGGGTAATCGTTCGGATCGACCATCACCACGACGTCTTTGTAGTTTTTCGACGCGGATCGGAGCATCGCCGGCCCGCCGATATCGATATTCTCAATCGCCTCCTCGATGGTCACCCCCGGCCTGGCGACCGTCTCCTTGAACGGGTAGAGATTGACCGCCACCAGGTCGATCGGCGCGATCCCTTCCTTTCTCATCTCTTCCAGATGTTTCGGAACGTCCCGTCTCCCCAAGATGCCGCCGTGAATGCGGGGATGGAGCGTCTTGACGCGCCCGTCGAGCATTTCGGGAAATCCGGTATGCTCCGAAACCTCCTTCACCCGGACCCCTTTTTCCTTCAGGAGTTTGTAGGTCCCGCCGGTCGAGAGAATTTCCACCCCCAGCGCCTGGAGCCCCTGAGCGAAGTCGACGATTCCTTCTTTATTGTAAACGCTTAGTATCGCTCTTTTGATCGTTCCCATGCGTCCTCCCGAAACCAAACAATTTTTGAAGAAGGGCGCGACCCTTATGCTTGATAAAGATCGCCTCCTTCTGCAAAAAGACCCCTTTTTCTAGGGCGGACCGTTCCGCCTCGGTCAAAAGGCCCGGCGCGCAGCGTTTCTTCAACTTCGCGATCCCCAAAAGATCATCTTGATAAAAAATACGATAGAGGCCGTTCTTCAAAAAATTAACCCGGCTCCCTTTTTGGAACGCCGTCGAGAAGTCGATCAGGTACGGCTCGCCGTCCTCTCCCAAGATGACGTTCTTAATGTTCCGAAGGTCGCAGAGGACGATCCCCCGGTCGTGGATCGCGTCGACGATCTCCCGCAGTTTTTTAAAGAAAAGAGGGGACAATTCGCCCGAGTTCAACTCGGCGGCGTTTCGTCCCGGCACGTAAGCGATTGCGAGGGCGTACCGATCGATCAGGCCGATCCACTTCGGAATTCCCCGGAGCCCCTCCAGCTTGCGATAAATAAACGCCTCGCGGCGGTTCGCAATGATCCCGATGAAAAAGCGGAAGATAAAGGGTTTGGCGGCGTAATCCTTCACCACCGCCCGCCGGCCGTTCTTCCGGATCAGGAAAATATCGGGCTTCCAAGGATCTCCCTCTCGAATGACCTCTTGAATATATTGTCGAAATGACGCTCTCTGAAATTCGATAAAAAGTCCCTTTAGATGAAAAATCGAGCCCCGACGACCGCCACGCCGATCAGCGTGATCAGCGCCGTCTCCTGCTCGCTGTTGGCTTGGACGCGGGACCACTCCCACGGATGCTCCCCCCGTTTCTCATACGGCGAGAGCCGCGGGATATAATCGGGAACGGCCCGGTCATAGTCGTCCCACGCCGCGCCGAAGATCTCCCGCAGCCGGTCCGCCTCCCGCTTCTTCTTGAAGGGGGCGTAGTAGACGAAGAAACTCGCCAATCCGACCCCTAAAATAATCCACTGGCTCGCCAAGAGACAAAAACCGATCATAATCAAAAAAGTCCCAAGGTAGAGCGGGTTCTTGACGTAGGCGTACGGCCCGGTCGTGGTCACCTCCCGGTTTTTGCTCAGATGCCCCGCCGCCCAGAGCCGCAACAGCTCGCCCGCCACGATCAACGGAAGCCCCATCA
>DATDON010000195.1:0-2671 GCA_035293225.1 Candidatus Manganitrophaceae bacterium | reverse complement strand
GATATGGCGATCTCGAACGGCGGGGATGGAACCCTCACCGTCCTCCTGGGGAGCGCGGATGGGACTTTTCAGCCTCTCACCGACCCGAACACCACCGTTCCCCTCGTGGTTCAGTCGGGAGCGGACCCGCAGGCCCTTGCGATGGCCGATCTCAATTCCGACGGGCGCTTGGATCTGGCGGCGGCCAATCAATCGGCCAACCAGGTCACGATCCTGATCGGAAATGTGAGCGGGGGATTCGACCCTCTTTCGGCCGCGATCCCGGTAGGGAATGGCCCTTCCTCGATCAGCGTGGGGGAATTCAACGGAGACAGCCGCGTCGATTTAGTGGTCGCCAACAAACTCGATAATACGATTTTGCTCCTCTTCGGAAACGGAGACGCGACCTTCACCCTCTCCGCTCCGGTTCCCTTCCCCGGGCCGGAGCGACTCCTGGTCGCGGACGCCGACCGGAACGGCCTTCTCGATCTCCTCGTGGCCGGGCCGACGGTGGGGAGCCTGTTGGGCTCCGAGGAGCCGGCGCAGGGGATCGCCGTTGAAGCGAGAAATTTAAACGGAGAACGGGTTGGAAGCGTTTATTATCTGGACGCTTCCGGGCAGGTCCTTCCAGGCGCCGCCTCGACCGCTTCCAACGGGGCCTTTATCATCTTAAATGTTCCCGTCGGTCCCGATCCGATCGTCCTGGTCCGGGCCGTCAGCGGCGCGGCCGGGAGCGCCCTGATCGATGTTTTTGTGGACGGCGTTTCTTACATAAAGCTCCGGACGATCTCATTGCAGCCTTTCGTCGTCTCTGTCCAGGGGGTGACGTACGATCCTGTCGGGCCTCCCCCGGCGGGCGTCCCGATCGGATCCGTGAATATTCAGCTCTTGGGGATGGATATTCAGACCCAATCGAGCGCGTCCGGAGACTATTCTTTTACTGTGGACGCCAACAGCGAATACATCGTGAAACTCTTCTTTGATATTCCCTCCCGGTAATCCTTATTTTTTAACCGTTCACTTTTCGCTTGACATCTTATAAAATCGTGCTATTATTTTAATTCTAATGGCACATTTAATATACTCAAAATATAAACGTAGCACTGAGGGGGAAACCGGACATGGCTTGTGACGAGTATTTCCATCGACATTTTCATCGCAAGATCACCCATACGCACGCCCATGCCGACGACGCGCATCACCGCCATACGCATGAGGGAAGGCTTGATGAAGAGCATGCCCATGCCGGACATCAACATGAGCATACGCACGAAGCGGTCGAGCATGAGCATCCCGCGCCGCACGATCCCCTTCATTTAAACGAGGCGGAGAAGCAGATTGATTCTAGAGAAAGATGATATAGTTTCAAACAGGATAACAGAGGAAAAAATGGAAAAAGAACGGGTCATTCGATTGATGTTGTTTGTTTTGACGCTGGTGGGTTGTCTTTGTACGGCCGACCTTTCGCGCGCTCAAACTCAGGGGGCCCCGGACTTACGAGGAGAGCTTGAAAAGCTGAGAGAACGGATGGAAGCGCTCGAGCGGGAAACCGGGCGGAAAAAGTTGACCGGCGAAGAAGAGGAAGAAAGAAGGCATTATCCCCTTGTGGCGATCAGCAAGACCCATGTGACCGGCGGATTGACGATGATCTTGCAAGGGACCTTGAATAATGAAGAAGTTTTTGGCGGAGACCGGGCCGATGGGAGCATGTCGGCCGACCTCTTCCTGGAGAGCGAGATCGCTCCCCGGGGAACGCTCCTCTTCAGGATGGACGTCGCCCAGGGGACCGGCCTCACCACCCTTCCGCCTCTCTTCGTCAACCCCGATGGGACACCGACCGGACCGAATAACGATGTCGAGGGATGGAGTTCCGCCGACACCCTTCACATCAATGAGGTCCGGTATGAGCAGTATTTCAAAAACGACACGCTCCGGTTGACCGTCGGACAGATCGACCTCACCTCCTATTTCGACGAAAACGAATTCGCGAATAAGGAGACCTTTCAATTCATCGCCCCCCTCTTCAACAACAACATTGCGATCGACTGGGGGGGGAACGCGAATTTCTTCGGGCCGGGAGTCGTTTTCAACGCCCATCCGATCGAGCTGCTTGGGTTCTCCGTCGGTCTGTTCGAGGGGGACGGCGATTACCAAGACCTCTTCAGCGACCCGTTCATCGCGGTCCAGGTGGAGTTGGAGCCGTATACCGAAAAGTTGGAGGGACACTACCGCTTTTTCGTTTGGACCCGGCGGACGTCGCGGCCCTCCATCATCAATCCTGCGGCCATCGAATCGGGAAACAGCGGCGTCGGAGTCAGTTTCGATCAGGAACTTTCCCGGAAGATCGGGGTGTGGGGCCGGTTCGGAACGCAACGGGGGAAGGTGGCGCAGTTTGATCGCCACGCCTCCGCGGGGGTTCAATTTAAAGGAGCGATGGGACGGGAAGAAGATGTGATTGGAGCGGCCTTCGGCGCGACGTTCATCGGCGGCGAATACAAGCAGGCCTCCGGGCTCGATACGAATGAATATTACGGCGAGGTTTATTATAACGCGGCCTTCACCGAGGGTGTTCATTTCTCTCCCGATCTTCAATATATCGTTCATCCGGGAGGAAATGGGGCGATCGATCCCGTTTATATCTATGGGCTCCGCGGGCAGATCAGTTTTTAAAGGAGGCGATGATGAAAAAGAA
>DATDON010000194.1:0-7455 GCA_035293225.1 Candidatus Manganitrophaceae bacterium | reverse complement strand
GTCCCCTCAATCGCCTCCACCGCCAGAATGACCCCGTTGCGGACCACGAGGCACTGTCCGATGTCGAGCGCGCCGATCCGCTTCGCCAAGGGCCATCCCCACCGGACATCTTCCCGCTCTTCCTTGGAGAGGGGGCGGGTCATCGCCCCCCGCTCCGCCAGCAGGGCCGAGAGAAAGAAGGTCGATTCTTTGATGTGAATCCGCTCCCGCTCCAGCTCTTCCGCAAAGGCCCGCAGCAGCGCGTCGTCCTTCTTCTCTTTCAACCGCGCCAGGAGGGAGAGGGCCCGAAGGTCGGGACGGGTCTCAAACAGGCGGGTCTTCCGGATCCCCCCCGCCATCACCGCGTCGGTCACCCCCGCCTTCTTAAAATACGCGATCAACTTTCCGATCTGCCCGACCCGAATCCACAAAATGTCGTCGACCCGCTCCGAAAGCTCCGGAAGGGTCTCCCCGGTGTGGGCGACGGCGACCACCGACAGGCCAATCCTCCGGGCGTTTTCCGCGAAGATCAGCGGGAAACGGCCGTTTCCGGCGATCAAACCGATTTTATTTTGCGGCGTTACCGGCAAATTCCTCTTTCCGAGCTTTCCACAAAAGAGATAAACGATTCGACGTCGGCGATATTTCCCCACTTCTCCCGCGCCTGTTTGATCGCCTCGCGCTGGGTCAAACCCGACCGGAAAAGAAGTTTGTAAGCCCCCTTCAATCCTTCGATCCGCTCTGTTGAGAAACCATGCCGTTTCAAGCCGATCAGGTTGAGGCCGTACATCTTCGCCCGGTTGCCGGCGACGCTGACGTAGGGAGGAACGTCCTGCGCCACCGCCGAACAGCCGCCGATCATCACATACGCGCCGATCTTCACGAATTGATGGACGCCGGTCAGACCGCCGAGGATGGCGTGATCTCCGATGGTGATGTGGCCGGCCAGGGTCGCGGCGTTGGCCATGATGACGTGGTCGCCGATGACGCAATCGTGCGCCACGTGAACGTAGGCCATGAAGTAATTCTGGTCGCCGATCGCCGTCTCGCCATGCCCCTGCTCGGTCCCCCGGTTGAGGGTGACGAATTCCCGAAAGGTATTCTTCCGCCCGATCTTGAGCCGGCTCGGCTCCCCTTTATACTTTAAATCTTGAGGCGCCGTTCCGATGGAGGAAAAGGGGAAAAAGACGCACTCTTCCCCGATTTCGGTCCGGCCGTCGATCACGACGTGGGCGCCGATTTTGGTTCCGCTTCCGATCCGAACATGCTCCCCGATGACGGAAAAAGGGCCCACTTCGACGGTGGCGCTCAACTCCGCCTTTGGATGAATGACGGCGTTCGGGTGAATCTTCACTTCTCCAAACCTCCTTCCCGACCGACAGGATTCTCGGCTTCCTGATCCGCGTCTCCCCCCCGGCCCAGCATCGCCTTCAACTCGGCTTCCGCCACCAACTTTCCATCGACATAGGCCATCCCTTTCAATTTCCAGAACGGGGGGCGCTCTTGAAGGACTTCGACTTCAATCCGGAGTTGATCGCCGGGATAGACCGGCCGCCTGAACTTGGCCCGGTCGATTCCGAGAAAAAAGACCAACTGCCCCTCGGCGCTTTTGGTCGATTTAAAGGCGAGGACCCCTCCGACCTGCGCCATCGACTCGATGATCAACACGCCGGGCATAATCGGATGTTTCGGAAAATGGCCTTGGAAAAAAGGCTCATTGATCGTCACATTTTTAAATCCGACGATCTTCTTTCCCGGCTCCAGCTCCAAAATTCGGTCCACCAACAAAAAGGGGTAACGATGAGGCAAGATCGCCGAAATCTCCGTGATATCCATTTTATCAGCTCTTCTCCTTGTCGTGAAATGATTCCAACCTCTTTTCAAGCCGTCCGATCTGTTCTTCCAGCGCTTTCACCCTCTTTCGTAATTCGGGAAGATGGGGAAAGGACGATTGCGCCTTCAACCATGTTTTGTGGGGAATCGTCGGAAAACCGGTCACATTTTCATGCGGCGGGATATCCTTCGTCACCCCCGATTTGCCCCCGACCACGGCCCCTTCTCCGATCGTCAAATGGCCCGCGACGCCGACCTGGCCGGCCAATGTGACGCGATCGCCGATCTTCGCGCTCCCCGAAATCCCCACTTGCGAGACCAAAATACAGTCGGCGCCGACGACCACATTGTGCCCGACCTGGACCAGGTTATCGACCTTGGTTCCCCTTCCGATCACGGTGTTTCCCAGGGTCGCCCGGTCGACCGTCACGTTGGCGCCGAGCTCCACATCATCCTCGATAATGACGCCACCGACCTGTGGAATCTTGTGATACTTCCCTTCTCGCGGAGCGAAGCCGAAACCGTCTCCTCCGATCACGGTTCCGCTGTGGATGATCACCCTTTTCCCGATCTTCACCCCCTCGCGGATCGTCACGTTGGGGTAAATCAACGACCCCTCTCCGATCTCGCTCCCTTCTCCCACGAAGACCCCCGCGCCGAGGCGGACCCGGTCTCCGATCTTCACCCGTTCTTCCAAGGTCACGAAGGGACCGATCGACGCCTCCGCCCCCAGGATCACCCCCTCTCCGACGGCCGCCTTCGGATCAATCCCCGGAGGATACCGGCGCGGAGGATGGAAATAAGCGATCAGCTGCGCGAAGGCGAAATAGGGATCCTCCACGATGACCAACGCGCTTTGGACCCCGTCGATCTTTTCCTTCACCATCAGGGCGGAGGCGCGCGTCGCCGCCGCCTTCGAATAATATTTGGAGTTGGCGACAAAGGCGATCTCGCCCGGCTTCGCCTCCTCGATCGACGACACGCCGATGATTCGAAGTTGCGGATCTCCGACGATCTTCCCCTTCGCCCAATCGGCGATCTGGCTCAACGAGACTTCCATAACCCCATCCGATCCTCGTAGAGACGCGATGCGTCGCGTCTCTATCTTGCATCCCTATAACGCGTCTCTACTTGGTTCGGTCGACCTGCTCGATGATCTTGGAGGTGATATCGAACGTCTCTTTTGCGTAAATTACCGCCCCTCCGTCCGTGTTTCGATCCAGAACAAAGGCGTACCCTTCTTTTTCCGCGATCAGCCTCACGGCTTCTTCCAGTTTTTTATTGAAGTCTTTGAGGGTATCGAACTTTTTCGACTGGACTTCTTTGTTCAGGTCGGTCGCTTTTTTCTGATACTCCATCAATCTCTTCTGAAAATCATCCTGCTTGCTTTTCTTGGCGTCGGGGGAGAGAAGGGACAATTGCTTGGACAACTCCTCCTCCTTTTCCTTCAACTCCTGCTCTTCCAAGTCGATAATCTTCTGCCGGCTTTTCACATACTCTTCCATCGTGGTCTTGATCCGCTTTCCTTCTTTCGAATTTTCCAAGACTTTCTGGGCGTCGACGAAGGCCACCTTTAAATTTTCGGCGTAACCGCTCTCCAACAGAAAAGAGAATAAGACCACGGCCGAAACCATCAAAACTTTCTTCATTGCTCCTCCTTCTTTATTCTTCTTTAAAACAGCGTTCCGATGGAAAATTCCACCGTATAGGGGGCCTCTCCCTCCCTGCGATTCATATTGCGCCCCCATTCCAGCCTCAACGGGCCGACCGGCGAGATCCATCGAAAGCCGAATCCCGCCCCTTGCCGGAGTCTCGGCTCCGAGACGCGGATCCGCTCCGAATCGTCAAAAGCGCGCCCGGCGTCGTAGAAAAAGACCCACTTGATCTTCGCCTCCGCCACCAGGGTGATGAGATACTCGACGTTGAAGTAAAGCTCTTTATTTCCCCCCAGGATTTCGCCCGTGGTGGTGATCGGCCCGGCCTTTCCGAATTTAAATCCCCTTACGGTATTGATCCCCCCGACGAAAAACCGCTCTCCGACCGGAAGCTCCTTCTCCCCGATTCCGGAGGCGTATCCCATTCTGGCATGGAGAGAGAGGGTGTGGTCGAACCAGAGGGGAAAGAATCGGCTCGTGTCGCCCACCACCTTGTAATAGTCGTTGTCCCCCCCCAAAAAGGTCCCGGCGTACTCCAGGGAAATCGAATGGCGGGTCCCTTCCCTCGGATCGAATACGAAATCGCGGGTGTCCCGGGAGAGAGAAAATCCCAAAGAGCTGGTCAATGTCCTCCCCAGATCCGCCTGCCGCCGCGCTTGCTCCGGAATGGCCGGGTCGATGACGAGAAGCTGGATATTCGGATCATTGGGATCCGTCTGCGTAATCTTGCGCAGATCAAAAATGCTGAGCGCCTCCACGGTATAACTCACGCTCGCGCTGACATATTCCCCGAAGGAGCGTCCGAACACCAGGTCCCCCCCCACCCGTTTTTCGCTGTACAAGCCGAAATCGCGGACCTGGTTGAACAGGTCGGTCGTCCCGGAGACGCGGGTGTCGAAAAGATACGGTTCCCGAAAGGTCAAGCTGTACGTCTTTCTGAGTTTTCCCGTGTCGATCTTGGCCCGGAGGAGCTGCCCCCGGCCGAAGAGGTTTCCCTGGGTGATCTCCAGGGTGGCGATGAACCGGTCGGCCGAGCTGTATCCCCCGCCGATGCTGAACGTTCCGGTCGGTTTCTCTTTCACCTTGACATCCAGATCGACCCATCCGTGCTCGGGCGCTTCCGGCGGAGCCGGCAATTCGACCGGCTTCGGGACAATTTCGATATTCTCGAAAAAGTTTAAATTGTTCAGCCGTTGAAAACTCCGGCGCAGCAATTGAGCGTTGAGGACCTCCTGTTCGTTGACCCGAATCTCCCTTCGAATCACCTTGTCCCGCGTTTTGTCGTTGCCGGCGATGTGAATCTCATTCACACGATACGGCTTTTCCTCGGTGACCTGAAAGGCGATATCGACCCTCTGATTTTCGACGTCCGGCGTCAGTTGGGGAACGACGTTGGCGAAGATGTATCCCTTTTCCCCGTAGAGATCGACCATCTTCATGATGTCTTGCCGGACCCGGCTTCTATTGAAAACGTCTCCCTCTTTGCTTTCGGTTTGTCGCCGCAGGCGCTCCGCGTCAAACACCCTGTTTCCCTGAAACTGAACGTCATGGATTCTGAACTGATCCCCTTCGAAGATCGAGAAAGTGATGTCAAACCACTTCTTGTCCTCGCTGAGCTCGGCTTGAGGCTCTCCCACCTGCGATTGGAGGTAACCATGATCGAGATAGAACTCCCGGACCCGCTCCGCGTCGCCGTTTAAAGTCTCTTCCTTGTACCGTCCCGACTCGGTCAGCCAAGAGGTCAGCCAGAAATAGCGGGAAGTCTCAATCTGTTTTTTTAATATTTTATCTTTAAACTTCTTGTTCCCGGAAAAACGAATCTTTCGGATATAGGCGCGAGGGCCTTCTTCGATTAAAAAAGTCAACACCGCCTTGTCTTCGTCGAGGAGCTGGGTCACCGGAAGAACCTGGGCGTTGTAGTACGCCTCCTCCTCGTAGAGCTTCTTTATTTTCTCCGCATACTTTTGAATCTCTTCCGAATCCAAAAAGGTTTGGGTCTTGACCGGGACCTTCTCCTGCAGCTTTTCCTTGTCGATATGCTGATTTCCCTCATAAACGACATCGATCAGGAAGGGCTTTTCACGAACCACGAAGATCAGCGCCAATCCCCCTTCAAGCCCTTCCGCCTCCACCTCGATCCGCTCAAAATATCCCAGCCGGTAGAGCGTCTTAACCTCTTCTTGAACCCGATCGGGGGAAAAAATATCCCCTTCTTTCAAGGTGATTTTAGAGAGAAGGGTCGCCGGATCGATTTTACGGTTTCCTCTAACCTCAATTTGATTGATCCGGATCTCTTTCTCTTGCGCTGAAACCGTCGAGGAAAGGGAAAATAGAATGAGAAGTAGAAGGGACGCTCGCCTGGAATGCTTTAACAACGGATCTGCCTTTCCTCCAAACCGCAAAATTCCTTCATGCTAGCATTTTTATCGATCCCTGTAAATAAAATTAGTTTCCGCCTCTTCCCGCTTTTCGCCCGGCCACGATCGCTTCGCCCTCTTCGGGATTGCTTTCAAAACACCGATTGTGATAGATTCTGTCTCTATAAAGATATCCGTTTTTTGCGTAGATCCTATTCGTCCTCACCCTGATCGTAACCAGCGAGCAAATGCGAGCGTTGAGGGGGAGGCTCCATCCGGCTTCGCCGGATTAGATTGACCGCCGGGGGACCTTTTATGGGAAAACTTTTTCACTATATCGGCAGGATCGTCCAGGCCGCCGGCCTCCTCTTGATCCTGAATGCGCTGATCGTTTCCGCCCTGCGGAATGAGAGCATGGGGTTCCTGTTTAAATTCACGCTGGTCGGAATGACGATCTTTATGATCGGTTGGACGCTGCAAAAATATAGCTGAACGGATTCCACCTTCTAAAAAATTCTCTTTGAACCGCCCTCGAATATTCACGATAGCTTCGCTCCCCCCGCAGGACCTCGTAATAAAGGAGCATCGCCTTGGGATGCCGCCGAATCCCCTCAAGAAATAAGCCTGGAAAGGTATAAATCCACCGGGCCATCCGCTCCGCGACCTCAAAATCGGCGGTGAACGCGGCCCGGATTTCCCGGTCGTAAGACTCCGCGGCGCCTTGGCCCCCGGCCGCCTCCTCCGTCGCGGCGGCGAGGATCTTCGCGGCGATCTGTCCGCTCCGGACGGCGTAAAAAATCCCCTCCCCGAAAAGAGGATCGACCAGGGCCGCCGCGTCGCCGGCCAAAAAGACCCTTCCCCGCGCCAGGGGAAATGACGAGCGGAAATAGAGCGGAATCGAGTAACCGGACGGCGGCCCCGGCGTAAAAAGACGGCGCCTCTCCAGAAACTCCCGATAGATCTTCCGCGGATCCTTTCTTCTCCCCCTAAAACCGGCGATGCCGATCGCGGCGTCGTTCTCCTTCGGAAAAATCCAGCCGTATCCCGCCGGCGCCGAAAGATCGATCAAGACCTCCCCCTTTTCCCCCCGCCGGGCCGCCTCGGCCTCCACCGAATAGGCGAGGCGTTTTTTCCAAAGGGGGTGGAGCCGCCGGGCGACCCGGCTATAGACCCCATCCGCTCCGATTAAAAAGGAGGCGCAGTCCGCTCCGGAGCCGCTCTCGACTTCAATCCCGCCGCTTGTTTCGCTCCAATCCAAGAGGGGGCTCTCTTCGCGGACCTCCGCCCCCGACGCCCTCGCTTTTTCAACCAAATAAGCGTCGAAACGGGAACGTCGGACCAGGTAAGCGATCGGAGCGGCGGAAGGAATCGTGACCCATTTTTCTTTGAGAAAAAAAGAGACCTTGAAAATCTCTTCCTCCAAGGTCTCCTTCACATCAGGATCTAGAAAAGGGAGAAGGCGGGCCGAGAGCCCTCCGCCGCACGGCTTATGACGGGGATGTTTTGACCGCTCCAACACCAGAACGGACCGGTTCGCCCGGGCCAGGGCGATCGCGGCGGCCGCTCCGGCCGGCCCGGCGCCGGCGATGATTACATCGTAACGCATGTTCCCCGCTCCGCTTGTCCGGTTT
>DATDON010000193.1:0-7383 GCA_035293225.1 Candidatus Manganitrophaceae bacterium | reverse complement strand
GGAGGGAATATGAATATCGCCATCATCGGAAGCGGTTATGTCGGGTTGGTGACCGGAGCCTGTTTCGCCGAATTCGGGGTGAACGTCATCTGCGTCGACAAAGAGGAAGAGAAGGTCCATCTCCTCCAGAAGGGGGTGATTCCGATCTACGAGCCCGGCCTGGAGGAGATGGTCAAAAAAAGCATGGGGAACGGGAGACTCTCCTTCACCACCGATATCGTCCAGGCGATCGAGGGGGCGCTCGTCATTTTCATCGCGGTCGGCACTCCGCCGCGGGGGGACGGCTTCGCCGATCTTTCTTACATCGAGAAGGTCGCGGAGACGATCGCCGATCACATGAACGGCTACAAGGTGGTCGTGACGAAGAGCACCGTCCCGGTCGGAACCGGCGCGCGGCTCCGGACGATTATCGGGAGCCGGCAGAAGGAGCATTTTGATTTCGACATCGTCTCGAACCCGGAGTTCCTGCGCGAAGGATCGGCGATCGAAGATTTCCTCCGGCCCAACCGGGTGGTGATCGGCGCGACGAGCCAGCAGGCGGTCGCCATCATGCGGGATCTCTATCGTCCGCTCTATCTGATCGAAACCCCCATGCTGATCACCGATATCGCCACCGCCGAGATGGTCAAATACGCCTCCAACGCCTTTCTGGCGACCAAAATTTCCTTCATCAACGAAATCGCGAATCTCTGCGAAAAAGTGGGGGCCGACGTCCAGCAGGTGGCGAAGGGGATGGGGTTCGACGGCCGGATCGGCTCCAAGTTCTTACATCCCGGTCCGGGATATGGCGGCTCCTGCCTTCCCAAAGACGTTTCGGCGCTGGCCCAGATGGCGCAAAACAGCGGATATGAGTTCAAAATCATCAACGCGGTGATGGAGGTAAACCGGCGGCAGAAAGAGATGATGGCGCAAAAAATCGAGAAGGCGTTGGGCGGTTTGAACGGAAAGCGGCTCGCCGTTTTGGGCCTCTCGTTCAAGCCGAACACCGACGATATGCGCGAGGCGCCTTCGATCCCGATCATCGAGGCCCTTCAGAAGGGGGGGGCGAAGGTGATCGCCTACGATCCCGCCGCGACGAAAGAAGCGCGGAAGGTCTTAAGGGGGGTGGAATACGCGGCCGACCCGTACGCCGCCGCCGACGGAGCCGACGCGGTTATTTTAATGACCGAGTGGAATCCTTTTCGAAATTTGGACCTGGATCGATTGAAGCAAAAATTGAAGGCGCCCGTCTTCATCGACCTCCGCAACGTCTACGACCCGAAACGCATGGCGGCCTTGGGTTTTCAATACGCCAGCGTCGGCCGACCTCATTAAACCACCGGAACATGAAAGTGAGGTCGCCCCAGGCCTAATAACCTATCGGTGTTGTGGAGGCGGGGCGGGGTGATTTTCGTCAGAGAGGCCATCATTCATTCCATTCAGGGTTGAGGTCGGTCGCGCTCCTCCCGGAGCGCCTCCAACTCGGCGATGGCCTCAAGATCCTTCGGGCGGCCCGCCGCGCGCTTGACTTCGATCAGCCTATCGAGGCCGAGACAGCGGCAACGGATTCCGAAGACCGTGATATCGATACAATCAGGAAGCAGGACCTGGTAAGTTCCCCCTCCCGCAATCTCGCCGAAAAGATCAAGGTCCCCCAACGAGGTTGAAAGGGTAAGGTTGAGCCCCCGGCGGATCGTTTCAGCGTCCCAGCGAAAAGGGAGACCCGGCGGCGCCCCGCGAAGGTAGGGCGAGTGGGGAGAAAGCGCCGAAGCGAGGCGGGTAATGTTGTTCGTCGTTCTCGAATAGACGATATCGAGATCCTCGGTGAGACGGGAGGACCCGTGGACTGTCGCCGCCGCTCCCCCCACGAGGATGAACTCGACCCCTCCCTCATACAGAACCTTCAGCAAACTCTCAAAGTCGGTCATGGGGTCGCTCGGCCTCCTGCGCGCCTCAGCTCCTCGGCAAAACGCTGAAGACGGATCAACTTCCGGAAGCGTTCCTCGACGGTGAGCTTCAGGTTCTCCCGTAGAAGCGTCCGGTCAATATCACGCTTGTATCGCTCGATGACCGGGTCGGGCTCCATAGGGCTCTTCTTCGGGAAATCGGCCACGGCTGTTTTATCCCCCGTCCGCCCTGAAATACCTCGCCTCCGGATGGTGGAAAACCAGCGCCGAGACCGACGCCTCCGGATCCATCATGTCGCCCTCGGTCAGCTCGACCCCGATTTGGGCGGCGGCGTCGAGGAGCCGGAAGAGCTTCCGCTGATCTGAGAGATTGGGGCAGGCGGGATAGCCGAAGCTGACCCGGATTCCCCGGTATCTGTTTTTGAGGATGTCGTGAACGGTCAGTTCGGGCGGGTCGGGGATCCCCCAGTCGGACCGGATCTTTTTGTGCAGCCATTCGGCGAACCCCTCGGCCCCTTCAATGGCGATCGCTTGCAGCAGATGCGAGCGAAGGTATTCCCCCTCCTCCTTCCACCGCTGCGAGAGGGCGCGCGCCCCATGGCCCGCGGTCACGACGAAGAAGGCGACCGAATCGACCTCGCCGGAGCCGACCTCTCGGCAATAATCGGAGAGGCAGAGGCGCTCCCCCCCCGGCTGACGCGGAAAGGTAAACGTCTCCAGGAGACGGGCCGGATCGGCCGGGTCGTAAACCAAAAGATCTTCTCCCCGCCCCCGGCAGGGGAAAAATCGATAGATCCCCTGCGCCGTCAGATACCTTTTCGAAATAATTTCCCGCTTCATCTCCTCCACGGCGGCGAAAAGCTTCTCCGCCTTCTCATCTTTCTCGGCCAAAAGGCGCTCGACGTTTCCTTTCAATCCGAGATGCTTCCCGTAGAGCATGGTTGGATTGATGAATCGGAAAATCTCGCCGAACGGCGCCTCTTTTATCACATGGAGATCATAGTCGGGGGGCTTCGGGAGAGGGGGGTCCCGGCGGACGTTCGACCGGGCCGGCGCCGGCGCCGGCCCGGTCGGCCGCTTCTCCATCCCCTCGGAGATTTTGACCCTCGCCGCCTGATCGGCCTTGAGCTTCTCCAGCAGCTTCGGCCGCTGCGCCTCGTCGGTCCACCGGTTGGCCAGATCGAGGCCCTTCATCGCGTCCTTGGCGTAGAAGACCGGTCCGGAGTATTCCGCAGCGATCTTCGTGTCGGTGAAGCGCTGGGTCAGCGCCGCACCGCCGACCAGGATCGGCGCGTCGATCCCGGCGGTCTTTAAATCTTGCGCGGTGATCACCATCTGCTGGGCCGACTTCACCAAGAGGCCGGAAAGCCCGATCATGTCGGGCCGCTCTTTCCGGTACGCCTCGATCAACGCCTCCGGCGCGACCTTGATCCCCAGGTTCACGATATGGTAGCCGTTGTTGCCGAGAATAATCTCCACTAAATTTTTTCCGATGTCGTGAACATCCCCCTTCACCGTCGCCAAAATAATCTTACCGCGGCGGGAGGTCTCGCTTTTCTCCATGAATTGTTCGAGATGCCGCACCGCCCCCTTCATCGCCTCGGCCGATTGCAACACCTCCGCGACAATCAACTCATTATTATTGAAGAGTCGGCCCACCTCATCCATCCCGGCCATCAACGGACCGTTGATAATCTCCAAGGGAGACGCTTCCTTCATCTTGAGATTGAGGTCGTCTACGAGCCCCTCCTTGGAACCTTCGATAATATACCGCGCCAGCCGCTCATCCAAAGGAAGACCGGTCCTCTCCTTCTTCGCGATCCCTTTCTTGTCTTTGAAATAGGCGGCGAAGGCCCCGACCGGATCTTCCCCTCTCCAAAAGACCAGCGCCTCGGCCAGGCGCCGTTCTTCTTCCGGAATCGAGGGGTAGCGTTCCAGCTTTTCGGCGTTGACGATCGCATAATCGAGCCCCGCTTTGACGGTATGGTAAAGAAAGACGGAATTGAGGACCTCACGTCCCGCGGTCGGAAGGCCGAATGAGACGTTGCTGACGCCGAGAATCGTCTTTACTTCCGGAAGCGCCTCTTTAATCATCCGGATGCCCTCAATGGTCTCGGGCGCGGAGCCGATGTAATTGGCGTCGCCGGTCCCTACCGGAAAAACAAGCGCGTCAAAGATCAGATCCCGGGGAGCGAGACCATATTTGCGCGTGAGAAGATCGTAGGATCTCCGGGCGATTTCCAATTTCCGTTGTCGGGTCACCCCCATCCCTTGAACCGGGTCTTCATCGATGCAGCCGACGACGACGGCGCCGCCATACTTTTTCAACAGCGGAACGATCTTTTCGAACCGCTCTTCGCCGTCTTCCAAATTGATCGAATTCACGATGCACTTCCCCTGGCAGAGCTTGAGGGCCCCCTCGATCACCCGATGATCGGTGGAGTCGATCATGATCGGCGCCTTGACCTTCTTATTCAAAATCTTAAGGAACGCTTCCATATCGGTCGGCTCGTTTCGGTCCGGATTCGCCATGCAGACGTCGAGGAGATGCGCCCCGTTTCGAACCTGCGCGCGGCCGATCTCGGCCCCCTCTTCGATCTTTCCCTCGATGATCATCTCTTTGAATTTGCGGCTTCCGATCACATTGGTCCGCTCGCCGACGATCAACGGACGGCTCTCCTCCTCGATGGGGAGAAAGTCGATTCCGGAGACGGCCGGCCTCAACGCCGTCTTAGGGATTCTCGGTTTGCGCCCGGCGACCATTTTCGCGATCGCCGCGATGTGCGCCGGCGTCGTCCCGCAACAGCCGCCGACGATGTTGATCCATCCCTCATCCACGAAGCGCGAAAGCTTGGAAGCGAGCGAGTCGGGGGTCTCTTCGTACGCTCCCTCTTCATTCGGAAGGCCCGCGTTGGGATAGACGCTGATCAGGCAGGCCGCCATATTCGACAGCGACCGAAGATGATCGGTCATGAATTCGGGGCCGGTGGCGCAGTTGAGGCCGATGGAAAGAATCGGCAGATGTTCCAGGGAGGTATAAAGCGCCTCCACCCCCTGACCCGCCAGCATCGTCCCGGTCCGTTCAATGGTCGCTGAAATCATGATCGGAACCGAGATTCCCATCTCTCTCTGAGCTTGAAGAACGCCGATGGCGGCCGCCTTTAAGTTGAGCGTGTCTTGCGCGGTCTCGAGAAGAAGAAGATCGACCCCGCCTTCGATTAAACCCCGCGTCTGAGCGGCGAACGCCTCCGCCAGTTGATCAAAAGTGACCCCTCCCGTGACGGTGATCGCTTTGGTGGTGGGTCCCATCGAGGCGGCGACGAATCGGGGTTTGTCCGGCGTTGAAAATTTTTTCGCCGCCTTACGGGCGATCTCCGCCCCCGCCCGATTGATCTCCAAAACTTTCTCCTGGAGGCCGTATTCGGCGAGGACGATTCCGGTCCCTCCAAACGTGTTGGTCTCGACGATATCGGCCCCGCCAGCGTAATAAGCCTCATGAATCGACTGGACGACGTCGGGACGGGTAATGTTGAGATACTCGTTGCACCCTTCCAACTCCGGACCGCCGAAATCGGCCGCGGTGAGGCCCTTCCCCTGGACCATCGTCCCCATCGCCCCGTCCATCACGAGAATCCGCTCTCTCAAGAGCGCCCCGATCAATCCGTCCCCGTACGGTATCCGACCCTGTCCCATGTTCCTCCTTTATAGAAGGCCCATTTTATCAAAATTTCGGAGAATCCTCCATCTTTTTTTGACTCCCGGAGAGGGAAATTTTCCTTTTAACCGGTCCGGAGACCGAAAATCCTCAGTTTTGACTGTTCTAGTATCTCTTTTTTCCGTTTGACTCTTTCCCTTTTTTTTGCTATATTCATCCGTTAATTGCTTTCTTTCGCCCATAGCAGGGAGAGGCAATCCATCAAAAGAGGAAACAGGATGAAGGCGAAGAAAAAAGAAAAAACAGGGAATCACTACGAAGATATTAAAAAAGACCTGGAAAAACAGAGAGAGGCCCTTTTGGCCGAAGCGGGAGTGATCTTGGGGACCGGCTTGAATCCCACCAACGAAACCCTTCCCGATCTGGGGGACCAGGCCACGGCCGAAGCGGACCAAAATTTCACCCTGAGGCTGCGCGAACGGGAACAAAAGCTCCTTAAAAAAATCGACGAGGCGATCGACCGGATCAACACCGGCGCCTTCGGGATTTGCGAATCGTGCGGCGGCCCGATCTCCGCCAAACGATTAAAGGCGCGCCCCGTCACCACCCTTTGTATCGAATGTAAAACCAAACAAGAGGCGGAAGAGAAAATCAGGCAATAACGCGGCCCAGCCGGCCCGACTTTTCCGAACCGATGAAAACCGACCGCAACGATCCCCAGAGCCTACTCCTATGAAGGGAATGGGGGGATGCCTTCTTGCTATCCTCGGACTTTTCGGAATTTACATTTCAATCATCTTCAGCTTTACCTTCTACTTTCTTCCGTTGTCCTTCCTCCTTTTCATCGGCTCTCTGATCTTGATCTCCTTCGCCCTCGGGCCGGCGGGAGAAATCAACAGAAAAAAGGATACTCAGAAAAGAGATGACAAGAGAAACGACCCCGGGGGAGAAGATGATTGAGATCGGCTTGTGGGCGCGGACGGAGGAAGGCGAAACCTTTTTAATTAAAAAAGACCCCAACGGGTATCCCGATCTCTCTTCTCCCGACCGCCCCCTCCCGGACGTCCAGGCCAAAAAAGAAAAAGCGCGGGCGCTCTACCACGCCCTGACAGGCAGGAATTATCCTCACCCCCACGCCACCACCCGACAGGTGCTGTGGGATTTTCTGGAAGCGGCGATCGAGCGGCTTCCATGAGTTCGGGCGCCGGCGGCGGACGATCCGCCGATCCGTTACAAGGGGCCTCTTGAAAAAGCTTTTCCGAATGATCGCTTTTTTCACCCTCTTTCTTCCGCCGCTTCTTTTGCCGGCCGGCTGTTTCTCCAAGAAAACCGTTCTCGAAGGCCAAAACCGAACCTTTTCATCTGAAGAGGCGGGGATCGCCCTCTCTCTGGGTCCGGACTGGCGATTGTCGGAATCGGACAAGGCCCTTTTCGTCGCCGACTTTCAACCCGGCGGAAGTCCGCTCGCCCGTTTGACCGCGACTGAAGAAAAAGAGTTTCCGCGTCTGCAAGATTATTTCCTTTTGGAGCCGACCCTCACCTGGCCGCAGCGGACTCAAAAAGTTTCTATGGGATCGCTTTCACACTTCCAATCTTTTTCGACGCGCCCTTTTGAATTCCAAGGGAACGCGTGGGGAGAGTCGATCTGGTCGGCCTCACGAAGCGGCGCCCCGAAGATGTTTCATACCTACATCATTCCGGTCGGCCTCCATCTGGTCCAACTCCATTTTGAATTTCCGGTCGCCCTTTATGAAGGGCGCCGGCGAATCATTCAACCCGTTTTGGAAAGCATTCGGATCACCCCTCCCCATCGCTCCCGAAAACAGGCCGCGCAAGCCTATC
>DATDON010000192.1:0-5160 GCA_035293225.1 Candidatus Manganitrophaceae bacterium | reverse complement strand
CCACCGCCACCACCGTGAACTCCTCCCCGCCGTAGCGGGCGCAGAAGTCGGTGGTCCGAACCAGATTCCGAATCGCCGCGGCGATCGCTTTCAGAGCGGCGTCCCCGGCCGGATGTCCGTGAGTGTCGTTGAGCTTTTTAAAGTCGTCCACATCCGCCATCAGGAGCGAGCAGGCATGATGATATCGGGAAGCGCGTTCTATCTCTTCCTTGAGGCGCCCCTCAAAGAACCGGCGATTGAACAGATCGGTCAAGCCGTCCTTGGTCGCCAGGTCTTGGATTTTTTCCAGCAAGCGGGCCTTTTCAATCGCGATCGCCGCGTCCTGCGCGAGGGCGACGACCAACGCCTCGTCGTCGGAGGTGAAGGGGCCCCGGTCTGATTTTTCGCTGAGGTAGAGTTTGCCGAGCAATCTGTTTCTCGTTGTGATGGAAACGCCGAGGAAACTTTTCATGACCGGATGGCCGGAGGGAAAGCCCGCATGGCGCGGATCACGGGTCAGATCCTCCAGACGGACGGATGAAACGGAGAGGTTGATCGCCCCGAGGACCCCCGTATCTTTGGGAGGGTCTTTTAGGAGTTCCCGTTCTTCGTCCGTAAGTCCGGTGTGATGGAAATCGGCCATCACGCCGTTTTCATCGAATGTCCGGATGGCGGCGTATCGCGCGCCGGTCGCCCGGCGCGCCACTTCCAAGAGTTTTTCGAAGAGGGCCGCGCTGGTCGATTCGGCGTGAATGACCCGCGTCGCCTCATACAGGGCCTCGAGCCGGCCGGCCCGGAGCCGGGCCTCGTCGGATCGCCGTTGGAGGTCTCTAAAGAGCAGGTTCGTGATCAGCGCCGCCGCGATATAGACCGGGACCGAGAGAAGGGGATCGAGATCGAAATGGATCGGGCGCTCGAAAATATGGTAGGCCGACGACCCCAACGTCACCAGAAGGATGGCGGCGATCAGGGCGGGGCCCCTAAAATAGGCTCCGGATAGAATGATGACGAAAAGGTATAACGAAAAGAAGGGGCTGTCGTCGCCGCCGCTGACGACGATCAGGGCGCTGATTTGGACGACGGCCAGGAGCGCGATGATCAAGAACCAATCCGGACGGTAGCGTTCCCAGTGGATCGCGACGAGGACGAAGGCGGAGAGAATCCCGCTCCCTAAGATCACAAAAAACGCCGGCCAACGAATCTCTTCGGGGGGGAGGAACAGGGCGATGATGAATACCAACCCGATGCTGAATTGATAAATGGTGGCGGTGAGGCGGATGAGGCGCCTTCGGTAATCTTCGAGGCCCCCTTCTTGGAAAAGAGGATGAACGGGATCGGGCGGATGAGGCTCCATATTCCGCCCATCATATCAGATTACCGGAAGGATGGCAAAAAGGGATCGGCGAACGGGTTTTAGGCGCTGTTTCGGGTTCGGACCGCTTCGGCCTCCCGGAGCGCCTCCGAGAGGGGGACGGTCAACATTTCTTTGGTGTAGATGAAGTTCTCGGGGGCGTAGTCGGAGAGTTCGAAGTCCTCCCTGAGAACGACGGCGTTCACCGGGCAGGCCTCTTCGCAGAGGCCGCAGAAGATACAGCGGAGCATGTTGATCTCATAAATCTTCGCGTAGCGCTCTCCGGGCGAATGCCGTTCCAGTTCCGTGTTTTCGGCCGGGACGACCCGGATGCACCGGGAGGGGCAGGCGGCCGCGCAGAGGGAACAGCCGATACATCGCTCCAGGCCGTTTTCGTGGCGCAAGAGCTTGTGCCGCCATCGAACGCGGGGAGGGAGCTCCATCGGTTGATGCGGATATCGCAAGGTGACTTTTTTTTGAAAAAAGTGTCGGAGGGTGACTCCCATCGACTTCAAAAGGCCCGTCACGGCAGCCATCTTTTTCTCCTTCTCTTCATCTTCCCCACTGGCCCTGTTCCATGAACACCTTTCCTTTTCCCGTCGTCCGGACCAGGGGGGCCGCCAGCGCGATTTCATCCCAAATCTCTTCCGGCCCGCCGTAATCGAGATAATAGCCGAGCGCTCTCCCTAAATCCCCGAAAATTTTCCAGTCGGTCCGCGATTTTCCTCTGAAAGGGATTGCATGACGAATGGTTTGAACATGGCGGTCGGTATTGGTGTAAGATCCTTCCGTTTCGGCCCAACTCGCCATCGGGAGGATCAGATGGGCCCGCTTCGCCGTTTCGGTCAGGGAAATATCCTGGACGACGATGAAGGGGATTCTCGAAAACGCCTCGGCGGCGATTCCGCCCAGCGCTTTGTCGGCCGCCGGATTCGCCCCCATGATATAGAGCGCCTGCAGCCTTCCTTCGAGGGCGGCCTGGAGCATTTGCCGGGCGCTCCATCCCGCTTCCGCTGAAAGGGGGGTGTTCCAGAGCCGCTCCAGACGGCCTCTCGCTTCGGCGTCGGTGACCGCCCGGTATCCCGGAAAGAGATCTGGATAGAGTCCCATGTCGGCCGCTCCTTGGGAATTGCAGGCCTCTTGCAGCATCCCGACGCTGGTCCATCGGCCCGCTTCCTCTCGAAGGGAGACCAAGGCGCGCAACGCTTCTATGAATGCCTCGAATCGCGCGTCGTGAGTCGTTTCGGGCCCCAACAGGATGACCAGATTCCGCGCTTCGACGGCGCCTTCGGCCATCCTGCCGACCGCTTCGGCGCCGACCCCCGCCTGTTTCGACTCCTCTCTTTTTTCCCCATCCCGGCCGTGAAGATGCGCCAGCAGCGCCCGCAAGAGGGGGAGCGAACCCCCCGGCAGGGCGCGGAGCCAAGGATCGGCGTGAGGCGCCAGCTCCACTTCCCACGGATAGGCCATCATCAGGCGCCGGCGCCAGAGCCGCATCGCTTTTTTCACCCGCAATTCGATGACCGGCTGTTCCTCGCTGATATTGGAGCCGATCAGCAGAAGGGTGTCGGCCTCGTCGAGATCGGAGATGGCGAAGCGGACCGTTCGCTCGTTCCAGATCGGGCCGAACCGCTTTTCCACGACGCCCCACTCGCTTCTGGGATGGTGGTCGATGTGATTCGTTCCTAAAGCGGCGCGAAAGAGTTTTTGAAAAAGGTAATTCGCTTCGTTGGAAGCCGTCGGAGCGCCGATGGCGGCGATACTCCTTTCTCCCCCTCGGTCTTTTGCCTGCGCCAATCCTCTTGCGGCCGTTTCAATCGCTTTCTCCCAGGAGAGGGGGCGCCATGCGTCGTCTTTTCTCTCCAGGGGAATCTCCAGGCGGTTTTCATGGACATACACGAAGCCGAACCGCCCCCTGTCGCAGAGCCACCCTTCATCGATTTCAGGGTGGCCGCGTTGGGTCAGTTCCAGCGGGGAGGATTGTATCCGGGCGCCTTCCAACTTTACTTCGACCTCGGAGAATCGCTCCACCCTTCCGGGGTTCTTTCTCGGCAAGGCGCCCCGGGGGATCATTCTTTTGATGAATCCCTCCCGGGTATGAAGCGTGACGTTGCAGCCGACGCCGCAGCCCGAGCAGATGGTGTCGGTCGGCGTGATCTCCCACGGGCGGGCCTGCAGATAGTATTGTTTGCTCAGGAGCGCCCCGACCGGGCAGATATCGACGGTGTTTCCCGAGAATTGAGAGTTGAAGGGGAGGCCGCCGGCGGTCGCGATCCGGAGGCCGGTCGTCGTTCCCGCCAGGACCAACTCCGGCTGCCAGGCGATCTCTTCGCAAAAACGGGAGCAGCGCATGCACATGATGCACCGCTCGCGGTCGAGAAGAATCCACCGGCCGATATCGGTCGGTTTTTTGAAACGCCATTTCGGCTCCCGAAACCGGCTTTTTCCGGGGCCGAAATCGTAGGTCAAATCTTGGAGCGGGCATTCCCCCCCTTTGTCGCAGATCGGGCAGTCGAGCGGATGGTTGATCAGGAGAAACTCGAGCGTGCTCCGCTGGCCCTCTCTGGCGGCGGAGCTCTCCGTCCGGACCGACATCCCCTCCGCCGCCTCGGTCGAACAGGCGGTCTTGAGTTTCGGATCCCCCTCGACCTCCACCAGGCACATCCGGCAGGCGGCGATGACGCTCAATTGGGGATGATAGCAAAATACCGGGATATGGACGCCGATCCTTTTGGCCGCTTCGACCAGGTTCATCCCTTCGGGGGCTTCCACCTCTTTTTCATCGATCCTGAGACGGACTGTTTTGACCTCTTTTTCTTTCTCAATCAGCCGAATATCTTTCAGCATGCGGCGTCATCCCATTATCCGCGCGTCAGCGCGGTCCCCTTAAAAATCCTGGCCGTCGAGAAGGGGCGGATGCAAGGCGGAACGAAGCCTCGCCCCGCAGCGTACTTGTGGGTACGTGAGGAGGCGAGGCTGAAGCGACAACGCCGCAGCCGCCCCTTCTCGACGGATCAGGGTCCTCCCATGATCGTCGTATAGAGCGCTTTGTGTTCCATCCCCCGCGCCGGACATTCCTTGTTCCGGATATGATATTCGTACTCCTCTCTGAAGAGTTCGACGCTGCTCATGATCGGGAGGACGGCGGTATCCCCCAACGCGCAGAGGGTCGTTCCTGAAATCCCCCGGCAGACCCCCAGGAGGGTCCCCAGGTCGTCCGTCCGGCCGCCCCCGTTTTCAATTCGGGAGAGGGTTTGAAAGATCCAGTAGGTCCCTTCCCGGCAGGGGGTACATTTCCCGCACGACTCTTCGAAGTAAAACTGGGAGAGGATGACCGCCGCCTTCACGATGCAAACCGCCTCGTCGATAAGGATGATTCCGGCGGTCCCGAGCTGGGAGCCGGCCGCCTTGACCGTCTCATAATCGAGCCGGAGATCGAGGTGGTCCGCGGAGAGCATCGGGACCGAAGAGCCTCCCGGAAGGATCGCTTTGACCCGGCTCCCGGCCCGGACCCCTCCCGCCGCGTCGATCAACCGCCCCAGGGAGATACCGAGCGGGAATTCATAGTTTCCGGCTTTTTGGACCGGGCCGCTGATCGAGAAGATCTTGGTCCCGGGGCTTTTCTCCGTCCCGAACCTTCGGAACGCCTCCGGTCCTTCTTTGATGATGTAAGGGACGCCGGCCAACGTTTCGACGTTGTTCACGACGGTCGGTTTTCCGAAGAGTCCCTGAACGGCGGGGAAGGGGGGCTTGAATCTCGGCATGCATTTTCTCCCCTCCAGCCCTTCCAACATCGCGGTCTCTTCCCCGCAGATATAGCCGCGGCCGGC
>DATDON010000191.1:0-2306 GCA_035293225.1 Candidatus Manganitrophaceae bacterium | reverse complement strand
GGGCGCGTCGATTCCGGAGCGGCATGGAAGAGGCGCTCTTTTTCCCAAAAAACGGCCCATTTTTCTTCGACCTTGTCCGGCTCGTAAACCTTGTTTAAAATCTCTTCCGTCATTTCAAAGTGTCTCATGTTTTCGTCGGGTCATTCTAACATGGGGGATAGGGGTTGTAAACTCTCATTCCGATTTTTCGGTAGAGGCCTTAATTCCCCTCCTTATATAACTCAAACGGCCTCCTCCGAATCAGGACACTACCGGAAGTCCTTTCAATGGTTGGAGATCGGGATCGCATCGCTTCGAAGAGCGCTTGAAGTCGGTCGTCATTTTAGATATGATCCTTCCTCATCCAAACTCAATCTTAAAGGAGCCGCATGCTGACCTTTTATCATTATGCCCGGTGCAACACCTGCGTCAAAGCCAAGAAGTATTTAACGTCCAATAGATACTCCCTAAGAGAAATCGACATCACCACAGACCCCCCCGCAGCCGACGCGCTGGCGCGGCTCATTGCGAAGAGCGGCCGGCCCTACACCGATTTTCTCAACCGGAGCGGGGTACAATACCGGGAAAAGAAGATGAAGGAGAAGGTCAAGCAGCTCTCGGAAAAGGAAATCGTCAAGATGTTGGCGTCCGAAGGAAGGTTGATCAAGCGTCCCATCGTAACCGACGGAACGAAGGTCACGGTCGGTTTCAACGAGGAGGAGTTCAAGCGAATGTGGCCGAAGGGAAAATGATTCTTGGGGATGAGTCAACACTCTCAATCGATTTTTAGCCGCGGTTGAGAAAAAATGAAGATTATGGCAGAATAGTGGCCTTTATGACTGGACGGGTCGACGAAAGGAAGCGCCGGATGAAGAATGTCCTTGTCAGTGTCATCATGGGAAGCGCCTCCGATTGGGAGGTGATGAAGCGGGCGGCGGAGATACTCGATCAGCTCGGGATCGCTTATGAGAAGAAGGTGATCTCGGCCCATCGGACTCCCGACCTGATGGTCGATTACGCCAAGCGCGCCGATTCGCGCGGCGTTGAAGTCATCATCGCCGGGGCGGGGGGGGCGGCCCATCTTCCGGGGATGGTCGCCTCGCTCACCCCCCTCCCGGTCATCGGCGTTCCGGTTCCCTCTTCCCCCCTCTCGGGAGTCGACGCCCTCTACTCGATCGTTCAGATGCCCCCCGGCGTCCCCGTAGCGGCGGTCGCCATCGGAAACGGAGCGAACGCCGGACTTCTGGCGGCCCGGATCCTCTCCATCAAATATCCTGAGATCAAGAAGAAGCTCGAGGCGTACCAGAAGGAGCTTGAGGAGAAGGTCAAGGGTATGAAGCTGGAATGAAGATCGGCGTGATCGGGGGGGGACAGCTCGGCCTCCTGACGATATTGGAAGGAAAAAAGCTCGGAGTTGATTTCGCCGTCCTCGATAAAGACCCGAACGCCCCCGCCTCCAAGATCGCCGACGCCTGGTATCCCCCGGAAAAGGTCAAAAGCTTCGTCGCAAGCTGCGATGTTTTGACTTACGAGTTCGAGCATATCGATCCGAGAATCGTCGAAGCGGCGGAAAAAAGCGGGAAACTCCTCTCGGGAACGCTCCCCCTTCTCCTGAAGCAGGACAAGATCGAGGAAAAGCGCTTTTTGAAAAAGAAGGGATATCCCGTTCCCGATTTCTGGGCCGCCGAAAACGGCGCCGAGGCGCTTCGGCTCGCAAAAGAGCTTCGCCGGCCGTTGATCCTGAAAATCTCCCGGTTCGGATATGACGGAAAAGGACAATTCGTCGTCAAGAGCGAAAAAGATCTGAAAGCCGTCGCGGCGCAGGTGGCGCCGGTCAAAGAGCGGTTTCTCATCGAGGAGCTCGTCGCGTTCGAGATGGAGGTCTCCTGCGTCGGGGTCGCCGACAGGAAGAGAGCGGTCCGGTTTTTCCCGATCACCCAAAACGATCATGTCGATGGCATCCTGCTGAAGAATCGGACGCTCGATCAGCCCGCTCCTGTTCTGGTCAAGCAAGTTCAACGCCATCTGAAGGGTCTCGTCAACGATCTGGATCTTGTTGGTCTGCTGGCGGTCGAATTTTTCGTCGGAAAAAAGGGGGAGATATGGATCAACGAATACGCCCCCCGTCCCCACAATACCGGCCATTATACCCTCGACGGCGCCGAGACCTCCCAGTTCGAGGCGCTGGTGAGGGTCCTGGTCGATCTCCCGACCGGCGCGACCGGCCTGCTGGCGCCGTGCGGCATGGTGAACATCCTGGGGCTCGACATGAAAGAGCTCGATTTGAAGAAAATCCTATCGGTCGAAGGGGCGCGGCTTTACTGGTA
>DATDON010000190.1:0-2143 GCA_035293225.1 Candidatus Manganitrophaceae bacterium | reverse complement strand
AATCGAAAAAGCGGCCCCCAGAAATATCATGCTGTAGAGGCGATAAGTGTAGCGGAGCGACTCTCCCCCATCGGCCCAGCTTCCAGCCAGCAGCCATCCCTTTTCCAGATAAAAGAGCAGGGCGATCGCAAAGAGGGTGATCGGAATCAGCTTCTTCTTCAAAGGCAAGCGCCTGAACCGGGCCCAAAGGTACCGCTCTTCAAAAATCAGCCGGACCAAGATGCCCGCTTGCAGAAGGAGGGCGACGATCTTGCAGAGCGTCGGGAGCCAGATCGAGAAATCAAAGAAAAAAGAAAGAAGGAGCGCGGTGAAAAAAGAGAAAGGATGGAGTCGACTGATGCGCGAGGAGAGACGGAAGACTCTCCCTTGAAGCGAGGCCGAGAGGGGCGGTCGCCGAGCCTTGGAGAAAAGGATCCCCATGAGCTTCTCCCTATTTCACGCCGGATATTGAGAGAGGTTCCAACCGATTTTCCCTCCGAATGAACTGCGAAATGTTACCACATTGATCTGAAATCTGCAAAAAACCGGGAGCCGATGGACAAGGGGCGGAGCCGCTGGGCCTAAGGTTCCTCTGGCGACCCGGAATTGGAAGCATTATAAGAATATCGAAGGATTGATCCTCTTCAAAGGGAAAACTTAGCGTTATGCGTCGAAGAATGGGAGTGGCGTCGCGGCGCCTGACCGCCCGACTTTTACAGCCTGGAAAAAGAAAACCTTAAACACCCGGATGGTTCGATGTCTTCTTTTTCTCCCGGCGGGCGACGCCGCTTTCGGTCGCCGCTTCGGCGACCTCGTGCGCGACGACTTTCGGGACTTTCTGATTGAAGACGCCGGGGATGATATAATCCTCCGACAATTCATCCTTGTGGATAATCGAAGCGATGGCGTGGGCCGCGGCCAGATTCATCGCCTGGTTGATTTCAGAGGCGCGGACGTCGAGGGCGCCGCGGAAAATTCCGGGGAAGGCGAGGACGTTGTTGATCTGATTGGGATAATCGGACCGGCCCGTCGCCATGATCCGGGCCGATCCCTCCGCCTCCTCCGGCATAATTTCCGGGGTCGGATTGGCCAAGGCGAAGACGATCGGGTCCCGGCTCATTTTCTTGATGGCGGAGGGGCTCAACGCGCCGCCGCTTGAGACGCCGATGAATACATCGGCCCCTTCCAAGGCCTCCTCCAACCTCCCTTTTATCTTACGGGGATTGGTCTTCCCGGCGTACTGCCGCTGAATCGGATTGAGGCCGGCGCTCCTCCCGGCGCAGAGAATCCCGCTTTTATCGCAGCCGATGATCTGCTTCACCCCGGACGCGAGGAGGATCTCCGTGATCGCGACCCCCGCGGCGCCGACGCCGTTCACCACGATTTTCAAACCCTGCAATCTCTTTTTAACGATTTTTACCGCGTTAAGGAGCGCGGCGAGGACGACGACGGCGGTCCCATGCTGGTCATCATGGAAGACCGGGATATCGAGATCCTTTTTCAACCGGCGCTCCACCTCAAAACAACGGGGCGACGAGATGTCTTCAAGGTTGATCCCGCCGAAGCCGGTGGCGATCCGCTTCACCGTCTCGACGATTTCGTCCGGATCCTGGGTCGAAAGGCAAATGGGATAGGCATCGATCTGGCCGAACTCCTTAAAGAGCATCGCCTTCCCCTCCATCACCGGCATCGCCGCCTCCGGACCGATATTTCCGAGGCCGAGCACCGCCGACCCGTCGGTCACGATCGCGACGCTGTTCTTCTTGATGGTCAGAGAGAAGACCTTGTTCTTATCCTCATGGATCGCCATGCAGACCCGCGCGACCCCCGGCGTGTAGACGCGGGAGAGGTCGTCGCGCGTCTTCACCGGAATTTTATTTTTGATCTCGATCTTTCCTCCCAGATGGAGAAGGAACGTCCGGTCGGAGAGATGAACCAGATGGACCCCCGGAATCCCCTTGACCGCTTCGACAATCTCCCGGGTATGCTCTTCATCCCGCGTGTTGACGGTAATATCTCTGAGGATCACCCCTCGGTCGGCGCTGACGATATCGACCGCGCCGATATCCCCGCCGACCCGGCCGACGGCCGATGTGATCCGGCCGAGCATCCCGATCTGATTTTTAAATTTGAGCCGCAGCGTGATGCTGCGGCTCGCGCTGGG
>DATDON010000189.1:0-2384 GCA_035293225.1 Candidatus Manganitrophaceae bacterium | reverse complement strand
CATCCATCCCGGAATCCCTCCCCCCGCCAGGACAAGCGCCCTCTTTCCGTTTCCCGGAGATTTTTGCGATTGCCCCGGAAACTTCCTCTCTGTATTAATGGACATAAGCGCCTGACCGATCCTTTACGAAAAATCCGCCGGGCCCCTCCCGGCGTTTACCCACTACAATATTTTCGCTTCTTCCCGAAGCAGTCTGACCAATTCTTTCACCGCTTCCGGCGGCTCTCCCCCGATGATCTTTCCGGCGGAACGGGGCGGGGGGGATTCAAGCTTTTCGAAGGCGATTTTGGCCCCCTTCGACCCGACTTCATCCGACCGCAATCCCAGTTCAGCCAACGAGAGGACGCTTAACGGTTTCTGCTTCGCCTTCATGATCCCGGGGAGAGAGGCGTAACGGGGCTCGTTCATCCCTTTCTGGCATGTAAAGACCGCGGGGAGTTTCGTCTCAACCACTTCAACCCCCCCCTCGATCTGCCGGTGGGCCACGGCCCGTTTTGCTTCCGGGTAAATTTCCAATTTGTTGACCGCCGCGACGTGAGGGAGCCCCATGAATTCGGCCACGTGAATTCCGACCGCGCCGTTGTCGTCATCGATCGCCTGTTTCCCGAAAAAAATAATGTCGTACGTTCCCCGCTTCAAGGAGGCCGCCAAAACCAAAGCGGTCGAATAGGCGTCTCCCCCCTCCATCGCCGGATCCTTGATATGAATCGCTTGATCAGCGCCGACGGCAAGGCAGGTACGAAGCGCCTCGGCCGCCTTCTCCGGGCCGATCGTAATCACCGTCACCTGGCCGGTCTTCAGACGCTCTTTGATCCGGAGCCCCTCTTCAACGCCGAATTCATCGTAAGGGTTCACCACATAGGAAAGCCCGGCGCGGTCGATATCCTTGCCGTCCGCGGCCGGTTTAATCTTCGATTCCGTCGCCGGAACCTGCTTGATACAAACGGCGATATTCATTCGATCTCCCCAAAAAATGACGATCTTTCTAACAAACCGGTTCGACTCTTCCCTCTCTTCCGGGATCGGGAAAACCCTCCGGAAAAGCGCCGGGCTGAAGGGTCGCCATCTGCGGCCTTGTCCTTGGCCAATAGGCTTCCTCCAAAAGTTTTCCGTCGTAAACCGGCCGCGTCGCAAGGAGTCTCCGCTCCGCCAAGTCGAGATGAAGCGCGGTACAATCGGTCGCGAGGCCGGTTTTAAAACATTGGGCGACGCGCGCCGCAAGCGGCTCGCTCCGGCGGAAGGATGGAAAAAGAAGGATCTCCGGCCGTTCCTTCAAAACCAATTTCACAAGGGAGGCGGTCTGATCCGGCAGATTCTTCTGTTCGTCCACAAAAATAAGATCCGCTCCGTAAGAAACAATCTCTTTCCCTTGGTCGGATAGAGCCCCACAGGTGTAAACCATCAGCCAGACTCCGAGTTGATCGGAGAGTTCTCGCCCTATTCCCAACGCTTCTTTTGAAGGAGTGGAAATCGGACCGGGATCGGGTTCGAGGACAACCAGAACGCGTCCCCAATCCGAGAGATTAAACGTTTCGCTCATATTAACGATCTCATAATTGAATTGACATTTTAAAATTCGATCGCACCTTCTTGAACCCCTCCTTTGTAAGGAGGGGCAAGGGGAGGTAGAAGGCATGCCGATACACTTATGTTCCCTTCTACCCCACCCCGCCTCCCCTTACAAAGGGGAGGTGTATCGAATGTTGTCTCTATTTTGAGACTGTTAATAAGTATAACATTTCAACAGTCGTCGTCAATTTAAGAGGCTTGTCTTAAGAGGTCATGGCCCTTCCGGGAAGAAAGTCCGCGCGATCCGAAGACCGGCCCCTGCGACCCCGATTTCATCCAATGAAACTCCGATTTCAGCTGGAAGGCGCCGGGTGATCTCTTTTTTGGAGGCCTTCATGATTTTGAGGGCGTTGGCGATTCGAGGGGTGTTGCTGCCCGGCAAGACGGAAATCAGAACGGGGAGAGATTCGCGGGACCGACTTGATTGAGAAGAACCCCCGGCGTTCACGATAACGGCTTTTCCCCCATCCGCCTCCACGCCGGCCACCGAATGAACGGAGCCGATCTTCATGATCTCCGCCACCCGAGGGCCGACCTGCCCCTCTCCGCAGAGGACGAGGTCCGGCTTTATTTTCAGAACGGCGCGCCCTAACGCCGCCGCGACGGAAGTCGCGTCTCCCTCCTGAAAAGCGGGGTCGGACAAGATCACCGCCCGCTCGGCGCCGAGCGCCAACGCCTCCTTCAAAATACCTTTCTGCTCCGGAGGGGCGAGGGTTAGGACGGCCACTTCCCCTTTCTCTTTCTCCGCAAGTTGGAGGGCGAATTCGAGGGCGTTGCGGTCCGCCGGTTTCATGATTCTCGGGCCTTTTTCGATT
>DATDON010000188.1:0-4435 GCA_035293225.1 Candidatus Manganitrophaceae bacterium | reverse complement strand
CGCCCTCTATCAAAAGCTGGAAAAATGGGAGAAGGTCTATCTGCTGGCGATGCAAACGGTGGAACAGACGAAAGGGATAAAAGAAAAAGGGCTGGAAGGGATGGTGATCGGCGCGGAGGCGAAATTCAAACTCGGAGAGGAGAAGATCGCCCGGAAGATGTTGGCCGAGGTCCTTCAACGCTCGGGCCGGAAATCGTCTTCGAAAAAAGGGGGTTCCGAAGGAGAGACCGATTCGATCACCATCGCCAAGGCCCAACTCCTTTTGGCGGAGTCGGAGATGAAACGATTTGAGCGGATCGAGCTGGTCTCTCCATTGGATCGAAATCTGGAGAGGAAGAAGGCCCTCTTCAACAAGCTGCTCAAAGCGTATGGCCGGGCGGCCGGCGCCGCCTCCCCTCTCGTCGCTCTCCCCGCGACCCATCGGATGGGGGAACTCTTTGAAGCGTTCAGCCGCTCGCTGCTGCGATCGGAAAGGCCCAAAGACCTCTCTTCGGAAGAGCGGGAGATGTATGAGCGCCTCTTGAAAGAACAGGCGCTCCCCTACCTTCAAAAGGCGGAGGAGGCGTATCAGCGGAATATGAGCTGGGGACGGAAAACCGGCGTGGAGAACGAATGGGTGACGAGGAGCCGGGAACAGTTTCGTTTGATCCACCAAGAGATCGATTCTTTTAAGAGCGGAGGAGTTTTAAAAGGGTGATGCGTCGTTTCGTTTTGATAACCCTCTTTTTTTTCGCCGGCCTGGCGACGACCGAGCGCGCCGCATGGAGCGCCCCGGAGAGCGATGACCCCCTGTTGTTGGAGGAGTCTCAGATCGTGGCGCCGAAGAGCGCCTCCGAAGAGGAAGGGGGCGCCGGACGGTCCGAGCTTCCTTCCCTCTCAACCGATCTCCCCTGGGAGGAGGAAGCGGGGGCGGAGCGGCTGAACATTCCCAGGGAGATTCTGGGCGATTTGACCCAACCGGATCCGTCCGACGGCGCCGGTGAATGGATGGATTTATTAGAGGGAGAGGAGCCGTAAGGAAGATTGAAATGGAAATTGTCGGATTGTTGACCGGTCTCCTGAAAGAAGGGGGCGTTTTTATTTATCTGATTCTTCTGGTCTTATTTTTGGGGATGGCGATCGTGATTGAACGGGGCCTCTTTCTTTCCCGCGCCAAGATCAACGGCGGCGCCCTCTTACTCTCCATCCGGGAGGCGCTGCAGGCGAACAACATCGAAGGGGCGATCGCCGCCTGTCACGGCGCCCCTTCCCCCCTCAGCCATATTTTTTTGAAGGGGCTGGGCCGGGTCTCCTCTCCCGTCCAAAAGGAGGCGCTCCAAGGAGCGGTCGATGAAGCGCTGCTCGAAATCTTGCCGAAGGTCGAAAAGAGGATCGACTACCTCCCGACGCTGGCGAACATCGCCAACCTGCTGGGGCTATTGGGAACCATCATGGGATTGATCAAATCGTTTCAGGCGATCTCGGTGGCCGATCCGGCGCAGAAGGCGGCCCTTTTGGCGCAAGGAATTTCGACGGCGATGTACGCCACCGCCTTCGGATTGATGGTCGCCATTCCGCTGATGTTTTGTTACTCGGTCCTTCAATCCAAAACCAACCAGATCCTCGACCATCTTGAGGAATTCACCCTCAAGTTCGTCAACGCCGTTTGTGAAAAACGATGACGAGACAACGCGCCATTTTCAAACGTCGCAAGGCGGCCCGGTCGGAGGAGACGATCCTTTCTTTTAAGCTCGGCTATATCAACCTGATGATCACGCTGGTCCCTTTTTTATTGAGCATCGCCGTCTTCTCCAGGCTGGCGGTTTTGGATCTCCACCTTCCCAAACTTTCGAGCCAGGGAGGGGGCGCCTCCTCTCCCCGGCGGCTCGCGCTGACGGTGGAGATAGAGGAGCGGGGGATTGCCGTTTCAGACGGGCCGGAAAGACTCGCCTTCTTTTCAAGGCGGGAGGGGGGAGTCGAGACGGAACCGCTGTCGAGCTTGATGCAAAAACTTAAAAAGGATCATCCGGCGGAAAATGAGATCGTCATCTTAAGCCGGCCGAATATCCCGTACGAGGATCTGATCTCCGTCATCGACGCCTGTCGTCTGGCGAAACCGAAGGGGGGGCCGGCTCAAATCCTTTTCCCCGATATTTCGCTGGGGGAGGTCTCTTAATGCTCCGGCGGATCAGGCGAAAAAAGGGGGAGGTCCCCTACCTCAATCTCATCTCCTTGATGGACATGTTTACCATCCTCGTCATCTTTCTCCTCTTTCAGGCGTCGAATGATGGAGAGGCGCTGCCGATCTCAAAAGATGTGATCTTGCCCCTCTCCACCGCCTCCCAACCCCCCGAGCGCGCCTTGACGATCACCGTGACGTCGGAAGAGATTTCATTGGACGGCGCCTTTATCGTCGGGAGCCGGGCGGTCTTGGAAAAGGAGGCCCCCCTGATCGAGCCGCTTCACGAGCGGCTTTTAAGTATCGGGGGGAGGAGGGCCACGATTTTGGGGGATCGAAAGATCCCGTTCGCCCTTCTCAAAAAAGTGATGCGGACCGTCGCGGAAGCGGGAATCGACCAGCTTTCTTTAGCGGTCTTGAGCAAAGAGTCCTCCTGAAGGAAAGAAACATGCGAAGCGAAGCGGCGCAAATCGACGCGGACCGTACTTTTCATCGGATCTTATCGATCTCCCTCTCCCTTTATGCGATGGTGGTGTTGTCCGCCCAGATGTTCGGAGAGCGGCCCCGTCCCTTCCTCCTTGCGGCGCGTCCCGGCGAACCGGCGCGGGTGGCCCGCCTTTTAATCGAGCCTCGGCCCGCTCCGGCCCCGCTCCCCCCTCCGACGAGGGCCGAATCCAAAATCGAAAAACCCCGTCCGCTTGCGCCTCCGAAGATCGAAAAGAGCGTCCCCCCTTCGCAGAGGGGGGCGCAAGAGCGGGTGAAAAAAACGGGCCTGTTGGGTCTATTGGGAAAAGAAAACGATCCGACGATGGGAGCGGACTTCTCTTCTCTTCAAGAGATCCCATTCGCTTCTTCTGAAAAAAGCCAAACGACTCCCTCCTTCGACCCAAAAGAGCAGGATGGGACACTGGATGTCATCGAGAAAATTCGGCGTAAGGCGCTGCAGGAGGAGGAGAAAAAAATGGCTCAAACCCGAAGGGTCATTGTGGAGGAGGATCTCTCCCGAGCCAAAATCACTCAAGAAGGATCGGCGCGCAGCCAGGAAGCGATATCCGGGTCCGTTCGTCGAAATAAGGAGCGGCTCGGCGCACTTTACGCCGGACTGCTAGAGAAGAATCCGGGCCTCAAAGGGGGCGTGACGGTTGAATTCGTCATCTCGCCGGAAGGAACGGTCGCCCAATGCCGGATCGTCGCTTCTTCACTACAGCTTCCCTCTTTCGAAGAGGCGATCCTCCAAGAAATCCTTCGGTGGAAATTCCCCTCGATGGAGGGGGGATCGACGACGGTCCTCTACCCCATCTCCTTCTTCCCCGACGGCTGATCTCCGCGCCGCGTTTCTCCCCCATCGCATTGACAGATCATGGAAATCATGGCAGAATTGCAAGACTTAAGGTACCTGAATGATCGACCCGGAACCCCTCTTGCAAATCATCAATGACGCGCTCCGCCTCTCCGCTACCGAAATCGACTCCGCGCGGCTCGCCGGCGACGCTTCGAACCGAACCTATCACCGCGTCTCATGGCGGGGGAACGGCGCTTCCGGCTCGCTGATCTTGATGGTCCTCGCCGAGCCGGAAGGGTTCAAGGGGTCGGAAGAGGCGGTCAGCGGGGCGCTCCTTCCCGTCGCCGAGCTTCCCTTCGTCAACATTCAAAGGCATCTTTGGGCCTGCAAGGCGCCGGTCCCCGAGATCGTCTTTTACGATCAAAAGCGGGGATGGCTCCTTCTGGAAGATCTCGGAGACGTCACCCTGGCCGAGGCAGTCCGGAACAAAAGGGGCGAGGCGTTGATCGGCTATTATGAAACGGCGATCGATGAGCTGTTGACCCTCCAACTCGAAGCGACCGCCCCCCCTTCTCCCCCGACGATCGCCCACCATCGCTTTTTCGATCAGGCCCTTTTCGTCTGGGAGTTCGATCACTTCATCGAATACGGAATCGAGAAGCGAAAGGGGATCGAGATTCCCGAAAAGGAGAAGAGCGCCATCCGATCTTATTTCTCCGACATCGCCCTTCGGCTCGCCTCTTTACCGCAGGTCTTTACCCATCGCGATTACCATAGCCGGAACTTGATGATTCAATCCGATGCAGCACATGCAGCACATGCAGTGTCCCACCCTGTGTCCCACCCTGCGAACCTCTCCGGGTTTAAAATCCGGATCATCGATTTCCAAGACGCCCTGATGGGGCCTTGTCAATACGACCTCGCCTCCCTCCTGCGCGACTCCTATGTCGATCTGCCGGAGGAGGCCATCGATCGGCTCATCGCCTACTATCTAA
>DATDON010000187.1:0-2702 GCA_035293225.1 Candidatus Manganitrophaceae bacterium | reverse complement strand
CGAAGCGGTCATCTCGCTCCAAGAAGGGGTCGCGACCGCCTCCGATATCGATATCGCCATGATGGCGGGGACCGGCTTTCCCCAGGAGAAAGGGGGGCCGCTCCATTACGCCGACCAGATCGGGGTCGATGTGGTTTTATCCGAGCTTCAAAAATTAACCCAAGAACTGGGGGAGCGGTTCTGGCCCGCGCCGATGCTGAAACGGATGGTGATGGGAGGCTATCTGGGGGTGAAGGCAGGGAAGGGATTTTTTAATTATTAGGGAGGTCTTCTTGGCGAACCAATTCGTGAATTACACGCTGGATGAGCGGGTGGCGACGGTGACGATCAGCAATCCGCCGGCAAATGTCTTGACCACGCCGCTGATGTCGGAACTGGAAAAGGTAATCGATGAACTTTCGAGCGCGGACGGGGTCAAAGCCGTCGTGTTGACCGGATCGGGAACCCTCTTCATCGCGGGGGCCGACATCAAAGAGATCGCGTCTATCACCTCCTCTAAACAGGGAGAAGCGTTGGCCAAGCGGGGTCAGGCCGTTTTTGACAAGATCGAGCAGATGAGAAAGCCGGTCATCGCGGCGATCACCGGCTTCTGCCTGGGAGGGGGGATGGAGCTGGCAATGGCGTGCCATATCCGGATTGCGGGAGACCGCGCCCGGCTGGGACAGCCTGAGATCAACTTGGGGATCATTCCCGGATTCGGCGGAACGCAGCGTCTCCCCCGCCTGGTTGGAAAAGCCAAGGCGATGGAGTTGATCCTGACCGGCGATATGATCAACGCCCAAGAGGCGAAGGCGCTCGGCCTGATCAACAAGGTGGTCCCCGAGGGGGAAGTTTTGAAACAGGCCCAGGGTCTGGCGAAGAAGATCGCGTCGAAAGGGAAGAGGGCGATTGAAGGGAGTTTGAGGGCGATTCAGGAGGGGACGGCCCAAACTCTTTCCGCCGGATTGTCGTTGGAGGCCCAACTCTTTGGGCAGATCTGTCAAACGGATGATATGAAAGAAGGGCTCTCCGCCTTCGTCGAGAAACGCCAGCCGAAGTTTCAAGATAAATAGAAAGCAGGTGAAGGCTCAGGTTAAGGTTTAGAAAAATGTTGAAACGATGAATTCCTCGATCCCAGCCTTAACCTTAGCCTTTTTGGGGAGGTTTCATGGATTTTAATTTTACGGAAGAGCAGACGATGCTCCGGGAAATGGTTCACAAGTTCGTCGAGAACGAGGTGAAGCCGGTCGGTCAGCGGATCGATAAGGAGCACAATGTCGATCTGGTCAAAGGGATTTTTAAAAAAGGGGCCGAGCTGGGCCTGATGGGGATTCCCTTCCCGGAGGCCTATGGCGGGGCGGGATTCGGAGAGATCGGCTACTGCATCCTCCTGGAGGAGCTGTCGCGGGGGTGCGCCTCGACGACGGTGACGGTCGGCGCCCACATCGGCCTCGCCGGGACCTCGATCTTTTTGGGGGGGACGGAGGAGCAGAAACAAAAATACCTCAAGCCGTTGGCGCAGGGGGAGAAAATCGGCGCGTACGCCCTGACCGAGCCCGGCGCCGGCTCCGACGCGGCGAATATTCAGCTCTCGGCCAAACGGGACGGCGATCATTACATCCTCAACGGAACCAAGCTCTGGATCACGAACGGGGACATCGCCGATATCGTCGTCGTCTACGCCGTCACCGATCCGGCGTTGAAAGCCCGGGGCGGGATTACGGCCTTTATCGTGGAGACCTCTACCCCCGGATTTTCCGCGAACCGCATCGAGGACAAGATGGGGCTTCGAGGATCGGCGACCGCGGAACTGGTCTTTCAGGAGGTTCGCGTTTCCAAGGAGAACGTTTTGGGGGAGATCGGAAAAGGTTTTGTGATCGCGATGCAGACCCTCGATGAATCGCGCCTCTCCCTGGCCGCAGGGTGCATCGGGGCGGCGAAGGAGCTGATTTCGATGTCGGTCAACTTCGCCAAAAAGCGGGTCGCGTTCGGCCAGCCGATCGCGCAATTTCAAGCGATCCAATGGATGATCGCGGAAATGGCGGCCGAGGTCTTCCAGATGGAATCGGTCGTCTATCGAACCGCCTGGATGTACGATCAAGGGAAGAAGATTCCAAGGGAAGGGGCGATCTGCAAGATGTTCTGTTCCGAGGCGCTCGACCGGATCGCCGACAAGGCGGTTCAAATTCACGGCGGGAACGGTTTCATGGGAGAGCATCCGGTGGAGCGATTTTATCGGGACGCCCGAATCAACCGGATCTTCGAAGGGACCAACGAAATTCAGCGGATCGTGATCGCCGAAGATGTCCTGAAAAAAGGGGGTTACTAAAAGGAGTCCGCCATTCAGATTGTTGTCCTGATCAAACCGATCCCCGATCTTTCTAAAGCCGCCGTCAGTAAAAGCCAGGGAATTCTAATCGAAAAAGGCCCGAGAATCATGAAACCGGCGGACCGCAACGCCCTCGAATTCGCCCTCCAACTTGCGGAGAAAGAGAAAGGGGAAGTGGCCGTCTTAACCCTTGCCCCTCCGGAGCAGGAAGGTATTTTGAAGGAAGCGTTGGCGCTCGGCGCCGAGCGGGCGATGATCTTGTCCGACCCCGCTTTTCAGGGGGGAGATGCGACTTCCGTCGCGGCGGCGTTAGGGCGCGCCGTTCTGAAAATAAAGCCGGACCTCGTCCTCTGCGGAGAGGGGCAGGTCGGCCCTCGGGTGGCGGAGATCATGA